>CALPMD020000135.1 GCA_943324575.2 Akkermansia muciniphila | reverse complement strand
TGCAGCACACAATGGCAATGACCCGAGTCTCCGCGGACTCGATGTTTGGGTTGGTGCAGTCGGTGATTATGCTGGAACATCCATTAACTCAGGAATCATCGAGGCGCAGACAGGCAATGTGATGATGGTGGGTCGTTATGTTGATCAACTCGGGGGCATTGATAGCAGCACCTCGGTGAATTTGAATGGCCGCATTGACTTAAAGGCTAGTTACGGCGCCGTGGCGAATCCGAATTTTGATAGCGCTACGGAACAGGGCGCTGGAGGTCCATTGTTTTTCAATCAGTATACAGGGGTGGTGACCTTAGGTACGGGCAGCGCTACGCGAATTTTGCCAGACTATTCGAGCAACAAGACTGTCCCAGGAACCGTCCTCCCGGAGCGGTCGCAAGTGAACATCGAAGGTTTGGCCATTCACTTTGATAAGAACTCGACTCTGCTGGCCCCTAACGGCGATGTTGCCGTCCGGGCGGGTGTCTGGCCCTACAAGGATCTCGATGGGAATCGAACGATTTTTGCTTCGGACGGAAAGACGGAATCTGGAATCAACAACTACTATTCGGGAGCGAATCAGCGTTTCTTTTTCAATGATGGCCAGATTTACCTCGATGAGGCAGCCGTCATCAATACGGCAGGCAGTGTCGATGTGATGGTGCCTCTCGCTCAGAGTATACTGGATGTGCAATTGCGTGGGCCTGAGTTGGCGGACTCGCCGCTGCAGCGCAACAATACTCTTCTTCGAGGCAAGACTCTGACTGTGGATATCCGAAAGACGGGTACTTTCAATGGTAAGTATTGGGTTGGTACTCCGCTGGGTGATGTCACCGGCCTTGCTGGCTTGATCGAGCGCAATGCGGCACAGTTAACCGCCGTTGGTGGAAATATTAATTTGCAGGCTGGTGGTTCAATCGTCATCAGTCAGAAAGCGACCCTAGATGTTTCAGGTGGGTTTTTCAATTACGAGGGTGGCTTGGTCAATACCTCCTCACTCATTTCTAACGGCAAATTGATAGCCATTGAAAATGCCACTCCGGATCAGGTTTATGATGGCGTTTTCTCGACAAAATCAACTTTCGTCAGTGAAAAGTGGGGTGACACTAAAGTATTCGATAAGCCGCTTGTGACGGGGGGCTTTCAGGAAGGCTACATCGAAGGTGCCGCAGGCGGAAACTTGACTTTGACGGCTCCAAGTATGGCGGTTCGTGGTCAGTTGCGCGGTCTTACTGTGAAAGGGCCGCGTCAGCGAGATAATCTTCCGGGATTGAGTTCTCTTGGCCTTAACTTCGAGTCAGAAAAAACCTACCAGATCGAAGGAAATGATTACATCAATTACATCAAGACGTCACCGACGCCGCCTGCCATTGTTTTTTCCAACGATCCTATCGCTCGGCCCGTTCCTGTTTTTTCATTGGCGGGTGATTCACCTCTGCCCTTGGTCGGTGATTGGTTGACGTCGATCACACTGAGTAAAGACCTGTTGGATGAAGAGGGTTTTGGTAAACTGGAGGTCAATAACCCCGATGGGTCGATCACGGTTCCTACGGGTGTTGCGCTCTCTGCGACTCCCAAGGGTTCGATTTCTCTGACTGGGGCGACGATTGCAATTGCAGGTAGCGTTAATGCACCTGGGGGCGACTTGTCATTCACCACTTACAATATATCGCCGACCGCAGCTGCTGAGTACAATATTCTCAATCCATCAGGCACCGCTCTTTTTCCCACTCCGAATTTGGATCGTGGCATTTTTACGCTCACCCATGGTGCGCACCTGTCGGCTGCATCGTTGTTGGTGGATGATAGCCTTAGTTCCTCGATGCTGAAGGATCCCAAGGTCATCGACGGTGGACGCATTACGATTCGTTCTTATCAGACCTCTCTTGAAGATGGTTCAGAAGTGGATGTTTCTGGATCGGCCTATGTTTCAGGTGCTGGGAAGGTTTCTTATGGAAATGGTGGAAGTATCTCTATACTCACGGGAAAGGATTTGGCATTTCCAGGAGTGATCGGCGGGGGGCTAGTATTGGATTCAACGCTGAGTGGTTATTCGGGAGCAGTAGGCGGTACGTTAAGCCTTCAGGCTGGCTTGATTCAAGTCGGTGGGGCTGCCCGCGCCAATGCCTTAAATCTGGATGAATCCTTTTTTAGTAGGGGTGGATTTTCCAAGTTTTCTCTCACGGGAATTGGTGCTGCAGCGGGACCATCTACCGGATTGGTGGAATCTTATTTGCCGGCCATTTCCATCGCTGCTCGGAGTAAAATTCATCCTGTAGCACAAAGTTTGATCGCGGTGGCGGAATCCGAGCAGAACTCCGCTCTGGTGCTTCGTCGCATACTCAATGAAAAAGGTGAGCGTTCGCCAGTCAGTCTGAGTTTTACAGCTCTCGGCTCGGATGATCCGTTCACTCTCGATAAACTTGAAGTCCGTGGCGATATCGTCATGGGTGCGGGCGCTGAGATTGTCACGGATGCCGGAGCGAGTGTTTTATTTAAGGGAGGAACAGTGACGTTATTGGGTAGCGTCATTACCCCGGGAGGAAATATTTCAATCACTGGGGCTGGTTCTTTTCCGCTGACCACCTCGCAAAAATTGGCGATGACCCAAGCTCTGCCGACGGTTCATCTTGGAGCCGCAATGCAATTGAACGCAGCGGGGGTTACTCAACTGCTGCCTGATGTTTATGGACGCCGTATCGGTAAAGTTTACAACGGAGGCAGCATCTCGGTTTCGGGAAATATTCTCGCTGAAAGTGGTTCGCTCCTCAATGTTTCTGGCGCTTCGGGTGTCTTAGATCTGGACCCAGCGATTTTGGCGAATGAGGTAATACCGAAGAATGCTGGAACAGATTCCACGCCGTCGCAGTTACTTTATATTCCCACACGGGTTGATAGCAATGGGGGTACGATTGCTCTCACGGGATCACAGATGCTGCTCTCAGATGCCACTCTGTACGGCGCGGCTGGCGGTGCAACAGCGATCGGCGGCCAACTTTCGGTATCGTCGGGGAACTATTACGCCGAGGGCCAATCGCGCACCAGTGCCGACGTTAACCTTGTGGTGAAGCAGAGTGGTAACGCCATTGTGAATCCTGCCTCAGCCCTAGGCGTTGGCATGGGTCTATTTGATCAGAATGCTGTCGCCTATGGTAACACAGGATTTTTTGCGATTGATCGATTTGAACAAGGTTCTTTTGCTTCACTGAGTCTGGGTGGTAGATATATTGCCGATGCCTCGCCGATTTCTTTTGGCGGCAATGTGGATTTTCAGGGTAAAGTCGATATTCATGCTAAGGGCACGGTTCGTCTTGCTGCGGGTGGTGTGATACGGGCGAATGACACGGTTCAAATCTCGGCTGCCTATTTGTCCATGGGGCAGGAATTCCGCGCTCCCCAGCATCCAGATGACACCTTCATGGCGTTTCAGCAGTATCCTGCAGACCCATCGATTGAGTACAAATTCGCTCCTACCTATGGAACAGGCAGTTTGAAATTGAGCGCCAATCTTATCGATGTTGGTTCACTCTCCCTGCAAAATATTGGCTACGCCAGTTTGACTGCCGATGGCGGAGACATTCGTGGTAATGGTACCCTCAGCATGGCGGGGGATTTGGTGTTGGAGGCCGCGCAGATATATCCGACTACGCTTGGAAAATTTGACTTATTTGCCTACGACCATTCGGGGGGCAAAGGCTCAGTCACCATTCACTCATCTGGACCGAGTGTCGCTCCACTTTCTGCGGGCGGCAGTCTTTCCATTTACTCTTCAAACATTATCCAAGGAGGGGTCTTGCGCGCCCCACTCGGTACTATCCGCCTCGGCTGGGATGGATTTGACATCGACCCAAGTGATCCTGATCTTGATCGCCCACAGAATTTGATCGCGGGTTTGACGATCGTGACATCACAAAGCGACCATGTCAGCTTGCTTGACGGGAGTGTGACCTCAGTCTCAGCCAATGGCTTGAAGATCCCCTATGGCATCAGTCCGGATGGGCTGACCTGGATTGATCCGCGTGGGGTCAACGTGACCCTCTCGGGGCTTCCTGAAAAAGCAGTTTTCATCTCTGCTGACCGTGTCGATATGAACGCAGGTTCCACCGTGGATATTAGCGGCGGTGGCGATCTATTTGCGACGCGTTGGGTGGCAGGCAATGGTGGCAGTATCGATATTCTAGGAACTGCATCGGCGGCCTGGGGCGCTGGTAGTGCATATCAGCCAGGGGCTCTTGTGACTTATGGCGGCTCAACCTGGTCTGCGCGCGTGCGAAATGCTGGCCAGACTCCCGGCTCAAATCTTTATTGGTCAAAAGTCGCAGAATCCTACGCCGTTGTTCCGGGCTTTGACTCAAAATTCGCACCCTACGGTTCCTACAACACGGGGCAGAACGCGAGCTCACTGGCAGGTGCTCCGGGATATGTCAGCGACAGTCTGAAGGTGGGGGATTCGATCACTCTTGAAGCCAGCGATGGACTTGCTGGCGGTACCTATACGTTGCTGCCGCGTGGTTATGCACTGCTTGAAGGAGCCTATTTAGTCACGCCGGTATCCAGTCAGGCGATCGGTGCATTCAAGACCCCCGATGGTGTCAGTCTCGTGACGGGCTACACTGCCAACTCGTTCAATCAGCCCAGTGAAATTTCTTCCATCCGGACGCGTTTCGAGGTCGCATCTGCCGCAGTGCTGAAGGAGCGGGTCGACTATGCGGTCTACTCGGCCAATGGATTCATGGGCAAGGCGGGCAGCACCCAGCTCACTCCCCAAGATGCAGGCTATGCAGC
>CALPMD020000134.1 GCA_943324575.2 Akkermansia muciniphila | reverse complement strand
TGATCATCCGGATGTGGTCCGAAGACTCGAGCTACGCCATCAAAAACAGCCTCTTGGATAACTCCAATCGACGGGTTCGCATTGCTCAGCGAAAAAACACATCCGTCATGAGTACCGAGCCGGCGGAAGACTCGCTCCGCTGCCTGCGCCAACTGTCTTCCTTCTACGACTCATATACACAGAGCTTCGACGAGGCGGGTGGACTGCTCCCATCAGGGGCTATCGATCTGCTCGCTTCGGCGGCGATTCATCCTGGCATCAGCGACGAACTGCGCGCGCGATGCTTAAAAACCACCCGCGCCTTGCTCACCGATATCCTACCAAGCCCGATGATCGACCCGCTGGATGGTGGGGTTTTCGCTTCACGGCAAGGCAATTCTTGGTGCCTGCCGCTCTTTACGCGCGACTGCAGTTCGCAGGCCCGCGCCGCCGTCGCGCTGATCAATGCCTACCGGGCGACAGGTGATGCCGAGGCATTGAAAAAAGCGCTGGGGGTGATCCATTATGCCGAAAAAACATTCGCCACATCGGAGGGCCTGTTTGCGTTAGGACTGGGCAGCGATTTTGAATCGAAAGCATGGCTGTGGAGCGTCGAGCAAGTGAACCAAACCCTCTCGCCCGAGGACGCCACGTGGTGGATCAAAGCGACGGGCATGAAGGAGCTAGGCAACTTGCCATCGGAAGTAGATCCGCAGCGCAATTTTTTCCGCTGCAACAGCCTAGGACTTCAACAATCACCGGCGCAGATCGCCAAGGATCGATCCGAACCCCTTGAGACCTTTGCTCCCCGCTTTGAAAACGTTCGGAAAAAACTTCTCGCGGCCCGCAATGCCCGACTCGGAAAACTCAACCACGACGAATGCTCGCACGCCGGAGCCTCGTTCCGCATGATTTCAGCCTACGCGGCAGCCTTCGGAGCGACGGGTGAAGAGCCCTACCGCGAAAAGGCCATCGCGCTGATGAACAAAGCCCAGACCGCCTTCAGCGACGGGCCTAGGTTGCGCCTGTTTTCCAAGGACGCCCCGAAATCCATCGGCGAGGGCCGCGCCTTCCTTTATGGCTTGGCAATGCAGGCCGGGCTCGATCTTGCCATGATCACTTCCAATGATGCATGGATCGACTGGTCGGAAGACCTCGCGACGACGGCCGCAGAACTTTTCACCGATTCCGCGTTCCTCAAGGAATGCCCGGACGATGCGAAAATCATCGATCTGCCCGTGACCGATCTGGTGATGCTCTTTGACGATTCCACTGCGGGATTGATTTCATTTGCAGAGTGCCGCCTAGCCCACCGCAAACGACCGCTGGTGAAGAGTTTCAGCGACCTGGCAATCCCATTACCCACCTACACGATCAATCGCCCGATCCTGCACACGGACGTACTGACCGCCACGATCGCCCGCGAGTTCCGCGTGACGATTGTCGCAGGAAAGGGCATTTCGCCCGCATTGAAGCTGGCCACCGAGCGCCTCCCTATCAGGATGATTCAACGACGCAATCCCCTATCCGTAGGCGAAGTCCCGACTGAATCCGTCATGGTGATTCTTCCCGATGGCCAGAAACGGATGGTCACCACCCCCGAGGCCCTGCAAGAAGCGGTCTTGCCCTCGCCCGCGAAATTGTAAATCTTCGCCCCAGTAACGATCATTCAGATCGCCTCTAACTGTTTCCATGTCCACGCCACGCACCGCCAACCGCAACCGCAAAACCGCAGAGACATCCATCGAACTGTCGATCGACATCGACGGTTCGGGTGTTTCACAGATCGATACCGGCATTCCGTTTTTCGACCACATGCTCACGCTGTTTTCAAAACACGGCCTCTTTGACCTGAACGTCAAAACCACCGGTGACATCGAGGTCGATTATCACCACACGATCGAAGACACCGGCATCGTGATCGGTGATTGCTTGCGCGAAGCACTCGGCACCAAAGAAGGAATACGCCGCTACGGTTGCGCCTACCTGCCAATGGATGAAACCCTCGCCCGTGTCGTGGTGGATCTCAGCAATCGCCCGCATCTGGAATTTCGGGCACCCGCCGGAACCCCGTCGGCGCCGAACATGCCCTTTACGCTGGTCGAGGAATTCTGTCGTGCTCTGGCTTCCAATCTGCGCGCCAACATCCACGTCGAACTGCTCTACGGCCGCGATGGCCATCACATCGCTGAAGCGATTTTCAAAGGCCTCGCCCGCGCCCTTCGCGACGCTTGCGAGCGCGACTCGCGGGTGAAAGGCATTCCCAGCACCAAGGACGCACTGTGAAGGTCACGCTCATCGACTACGGCGCTGGTAATCTGCGCAGCGTGGCCAATGCCCTGCGCGCCATCGGCATCGAACCGAACATTGCCGCGACTCCGGAAGATCTGGCAGAAACGACGCACCTCGTACTTCCTGGCGTTGGATCGTTTGGCGATTGCATGGAACAACTCACTCGCCGGGGCCTATTGGACCCGATTCGCGATTGGGTCGGTGCGGGAAAACCCTACCTCGGTATTTGTCTGGGCTATCAGATTCTCTTCGACTCCAGCGAGGAAAGCCCCGGAGTCGCTGGGCTGGGCCTAGTTTCCGGCACGGTCCGCCGCTTCGCCCTGACTCCAGGCCTGAAGATTCCTCACATGGGCTGGAACTCCGTGATCCCCCGCCAGGCAAATGCAGGCAACTGGGCGGGTCTGGATGCCGAGCCGTATTTCTACTACGTCCACTCCTACTTTCCAGTGCCAGAAGATTCTACCGTGGTCGCTGCGACGACGAGCTACGGACAAGACAAGTTCGCCGCCGCCATCGAACTCCCGAACCTTCTCGCCTGCCAGTTTCACCCCGAGAAGAGCCAGGAAGTCGGCCTGCGCCTCATTCGTAACTTTCTCGGCCTCTGATTGCGGCTTGAGTTTTAAAAAGCCGCCAGACAGCCTTTGCCCACTGCTATGAAATTTCACGTCCCGCTCGTTGCGTTTTCGCTTATTGCCAGCCTGTGCGCAGCCGAGGCACCTAAAATCTTTCAAGGACTGCTGGAACCAAACGTTCCTGTCAAAGGCCAGATCGGCGTGGTCCTGCCTCCGCCGGAAATCGACAAATTCGTCGCCAAAGTCGAAGCTGCCGCGCGCAAGGACCCGAAGTGGTTTCAAGAATTCTCCGGCCAAGCCAAGCCTGGCGCCCCACTGCCCTACGACGAACGACTCGGTCTAACCAAGCCGGAATACGACGAGTATCTAGCGCTCTGGAACAAACGCGAATTCAAACCGATTGAAGAGGTAACGCTACTCCTGCGCCCGACTGCCGGCGACACCTGGGCGGTCACCTCCACCGGCGGAGCTGGTTCGCTATCCACCCTGCGCTATTCCGCCAAAAGCGACAGCTTCCGCTCGCCCAATGGTGAGTTAAAACGCATCGAAGACATCAAGGCTGACGCATCAAGCATCCTTGGTGAATGGACTGGGCTCGAATGGAAATTCGAAGAAGAAACCGGCCTTGGCAAATCCAAGGAGAACTTTGCGATCGGTCGCTTCGCCGACAAAAAATTCGGCATCATCGTCTTCCGGGCACAAGAACTCTCAAGCGAAGGGACGCGCTTGCTCGACAAGAGCCTGGTCATCCGTTTCCCCATCGCTCAGGCCAAGGCTGCCCCCGCTCCGAAAACGGTGCCTAAACCCTGACCCATGAGGATCATTGCTGGAAAAGCCGGTCGCATCGCGATCAAGGTCCCCTCGGCGGTCGCGCGCCCTACCACCGATTTCGTCCGCCAGGCGATTTTCTCGATACTCGCCGAGCGCGTGGAAAACGCGCGGGTTCTGGATTTATTCGCCGGCTCCGGCGCACTCGGGCTCGAGGCTCTCAGCCGCGGCGCGGCGTTCTGCACCTTTGTCGACGAGTCACGACACGCCATCAGCACCATCCAGGAAAACCTCAAGAAAGCCAGACTCAGCGGCGGACAGACCGTTAAATCCGAGGCGATCCCATTCCTCAAGCGCGACGCCGCCAGCTATGACCTGATCTTTGCAGACCCACCGTACTGGAAACACTACGGCGACACCGACCACGTCTCTGACTTACTCAAAAGCGACCTGCTGGCACCGCGGCTTGCCACCGACGCTTGGCTGATTGCAGAAATCTCCTCACACCTCGCGTCGCCCATCTCAGAGAATTTCTCTCTGATCGCCCGCCGAGAGTATGGGAACAGTACTATCGTGATTTACCAAAGCGCCATCCGCCTTTACGAGCCCACGATCGCGTCCTAACCTCGCCGCGATGCGATTGTTCATTGCCCTCACCCTCTACCGGCTAGTGCTACCGCTGCTCTTTGTGGCGGCGTTTCCCGGCTGGGTGGTCAAAATGCTGCGGCGCGGTGGCTTTGGGACCCGCCTCGGCGAACGCGCGGCGATTTACACCACCCCGTTAGAAAGCGAACCCTGCGGTGCCGTGCACGTCCACGCAGTCAGCGTCGGCGAAGCAATGCTCGCCCTCAAACTCATCCGCCAGTGGCAGATCAACGAGCCCAACCGCCGTTTTGTATTGGCGACAGGAACTGCGACGGGGCATACCGTAGCGACCGCCGCACAGATTCCGAACCTGCGCGTGACCTATGCACCGCTGGATTTCCGATGGATGATTGGCTGCTACCTGCGTCGCTTTGAACCCTCCCAAATTGTATTGATCGAGGCCGAAGTCTGGCCACACCTGCTGCTCGCCTGCCGTGCGCGCGCCATCCCCGTCCGCCTCGTCAATGCGCGTATGTCGCCGCGGTCCGCGCGCCGCTTTTCGCGCTTTGCCGCATGGCTGCGCCCC
>CALPMD020000133.1 GCA_943324575.2 Akkermansia muciniphila | reverse complement strand
GCTGGGCGAGTTCGGCAAAAAGCTGGGCCTGAAGTTCCGGCGTGTCGGCGAGGCGATAGGTATGCTCGACGTCGCGGATGGTCTTGAAGGTTTCAAACAAGGTCGGCGTCTCAGTCTCATCGGAGTCGCTGGTTGTGGCGGGGGTTTCTGAGAACAAACGCTTGGTGAGAGTGCGGAATTCAAATTCGTTGAACAACGATTTCAGCGCTTCTTCGTCGCGCGGTGAAAGGATGAGATCCTCCCATGTGACGGTGATCGGGACATCAAGAATGATCGTGGCGAGGTCCTTCGACAGTAGCGCTTGGTCGGCGTGGGTCTCGACGTTTTCCTTCTGCTTGCCTTTGAGTTTGGATGAATTGGCGATGATGTTTTCGATCGAACCGAATTCTGCGATCAGCTTTTTAGCGGTCTTTTCGCCGATGCCGGGAATGCCGGGGATATTGTCCGCGGCGTCGCCCCACAAGCCGAGGATGTCGATGACCTGCTCGGCGCGCTCGATCTCCCAGTTTTTGAGCATCGTGGGAAGGTCGATGACTTCATGGTCGGAGCCCTTGCGACCGGGCTTCCACATGCAGGTTTTTTCCGAGATAAGCTGCGCGAAGTCCTTGTCTGGCGTGACCATGAACGACTCAAAATCATCCTTCTCAGCGCGGTGCACCAGCGTGCCGATGATGTCGTCCGCCTCGAAGCCATCGACCTCTAACACCGGGATGTGGAAGGCGCGGCATAGGTTCTTCACATGTGGAATCGCCGCAGCCAACTCCTCTGGCATTTCGTCGCGCTGGGCCTTGTAAGCCGGAAACTTGATGTGCCGTGGGGTTGGGGCGGAGGTGTCGAAGGCGACGCCAATGTGGGTCGGGCTCTCCTTTTCTAGAATCGACAGCAGTGTGTTGATGAAACCGTAGAGGGCGGAAGTGTTGATTCCCTTTGAGTTGCGGATTGGATTCTGGATGAACGCGAAATGAGCCCGATAGATCAGGGCCATGCCGTCGAGCAGGAAGAGGCGTTTCATGCCCGCAGCTTGGGCTGGCTTCTGCCGCGAGTCCAGAAGAGTGCGCGACCGATGATAATTCGGGATTCAGCACTCAGATTGACAAGGGTGTGCTGAATTAACATCTTCTACGCATGGCGCTCGAAACACCAAAATCAATCACGGCGAAGCGTCTGCCGGTTTTTACGATTGCGTGCTGGGTCTTGGCGCTGGTGGCATTTGTGCAATTAATGATCACCGGATTAGCGCTAGCAACGCGATTTGAGCAATCGCGGGTGGTGAAAACCGTTATCAAGGAGGTGCCCAAGCTGATCGCCGTCCGTATCCCGACTCCAAGTATTCATCAAGCTCCTACGGCTCCGGTCATTTCCCGGCCGCCAGCAACCACTCCGCCAGCCTCGGCACCCGCGCCGCTTCCTATTCCCAAAATCAACGAACCTCGATCGGAGCGAATGGTCCGAGAAGCTCGCCAAGCTCGCGTGTCAGGTGATATGGGACTGGCGATCATTAAGCTTGAAGAAGCGCTGTCTGTTTCTCCCGAGGATCCGAATGTCCATTACGAACTCGGCTTGGTACATGAGCAGATGGGGGTTTTCGATACGGCCACAGCCCATTACGAGAAGGTTTTTCAAATGGGGGCTTCGGGCGCAGGCGCGTTCTACGAAATGGCGGCGGCCAAACTGCGCGATGGATTTGATCAACCTGATGCTCTGCTGGGCAAGCTTTCACTCGGCAGGGTTCGAATTTTCAACGATTCGACCTATCAAAGTGGTCAACGCATCATTCTTTCCATTCCCGTACAAAAAGCACCCAACACCGATATCGAGGTTGAGGAAGTCTCCGTGTCGGTGATCTTTTTCAATCGCACCTCCAAGGGTGAAATCCTTCAACTGGAAGATAAATCCTGGGTCAACGAAAAGTGGGCCACCCTGCCCTTCGACTGGAATGGCGGTGAAGAAACCTTGCAGATGACTTACGTGATTCCACAGCAGGATAGTCAAACTGAGCAGCTTTTCGGTCAACGCAGCTACTACGGCCAAGTTGTTTCCTTGCTCTATAAAGGTGAAGTTTTCGACGTACAGGCCTGGCCCCGTGATCTAGCCGCTAAAGTTCCCAAGCAATCACCCACAAACCCGAATCATCCGTCGCAGCCAGAATTCCAGGATTCGCTGCCGCTAGATTTTGATCCCAGCCTACCACTATTACCCCCCTTGCCCATCAAGTGATTTTACGGTGATCAGTGGGCGAATTCATGAGCGCTTCAATGCGTGTTATTTTTGAACAAATTCAAAAATTGATCCTCGTATTCATGAAAGACCTTGAGCCGATCCAGTTCCCGCTTCAGCTCATAGGCACGCGATCGATCTTTGTGAGCCGCGGTGAAAAGCGCATCGATACGCTGTTTATCCTGGCTGCTGAGACGAGGTGCACTTTTCTCCGATTCCGTATCCTCGCCCTCAGCTAGCGCGGCCTCTGGACTACCGACGGATTTTTCCAAGCGATTTAAAAACTCTTCAAGTCCTTTTTCGACGTTCGTTGCCTGATCTTGCAGTTCTTGGAAGTCGATCGAAATTCCCGCCATTTTGGTGAAGGTCTTCAAAACTGCGAGAGAGGCTTTGGGGAATGGAAACTGCGAGAAGACGTGTGGCATTTCCCCGAGCAGGCAGCCCCCAAGCATTCCGTTATCGGCCGCGACTCCCAACAGAACGCCGTTGAGACCGCTGATGTGTCCCTCCTCGAGAGCATGCACATGATGTTTTTTGAATTCCGCGAGGCTTTCGGGGTCGATGGCCGCGCCGAAAACCCGCGACTCATGCTCAGGCCGCATCGGCGTCGCCATGGCGGCAAAGGTGAACACGCGCTTTACCCCAAGCTCCTGAGCATGCCCGATGAGCTGTGAGCAAAATGCACCGCCCTTCGCGGGAGGCTGAGCCTCGCCGACGAAGACGATGAGATCGTGCTTCCCCTGAGGATCATTCCATAGGAAGAGTCGGCTGCGAGGCAGACGGCCATTGATGATGAGACCTTTTTTCACCTCGACACGTTCGAAATCAAAAAACTCTCGAGCGGGAAATTCGGTCAGTAGATGCATGCCAAGTTTTGCCATCAGATAGTAGCCCGCGCTGATGGAAACAGCCCCCATCCCCGGCCATCCAGCGACGAGCCAAGGATCATTGAGTTTTAATTCTTTTTCCATAACTCCAATATCCACCCTTTCCAGGATACGTCAAACACTCATCTTCACACCACTGATAAAACTGTGTCAGAAATGACGGATTTGATTGTGGCTTAATGATGAGTGATAAAACGTCTTTCAAGATCGACCAGCGGTATTTTGGTGAGATCACCTGTGACGATGTCAGACAAGACTTGATGGGCCGCAGCGGGCAAAGCTTCTAGCAAGCTTGGCAGGTTTTCCTGCGGAAAGACTAGGCGCCACAGGGGGTAGTTTTGCTCGGCGACAATCTCGCCGATTTTGGCGGCAATGCGCTCTAAGGCTTTCTTCTCGAGCTCGGCTTTCAAGTGGCGCTCTTCACCGTATGACATCCCCACATCGACGCCAAGCGGTCCACCTTGGCTAAAGCGGCCGGCGTGGTCAGTCACGACCTCATGAATGTGTTGAGGTCTCAACTCGATCTTATCTTCCGGTTCTTCGAGCAGATGAGCCTCTTCGAGCGGATCATCTCCTGCAGGCTTATAATTCAGGGGGCGGACACGGCCCAGATTGGCGATAATGATGAGGTTTTCCATAGGGTTGGGGGGATAAAATGCACTCTGATCATGGACCCGACCGAGCGCATTCGCAAGATAGAATTGGATTAAGCCGAAAAGAACTTACGGTGCTTAAAATTTAAAAAATACCCTTAACCTTTGCCGATAATTTGGCCTGACACACTAAATATGTCATATTTTTTCAGTTGACGGTACCATATCTAGCGATAGATTCTCAATCGTAGTCTATCAGACACCATCATGCGTTGCGTTCAGTGCGGTTCCCAGAAAGATAAGGTTCTCGATTCCCGCTCGTCGAAGGACGGGGCGGCGATTCGTCGCCGCCGCGAGTGCTTGAAATGCAGTTACCGCTACACGACTTATGAGCAAATCGAGCGCACCGATCTGCGGGTCGTGAAGCGGAATGGAGCGCGCGAAGCGCTTAACCGCGAAAAGCTGATGGGCGGCTTGGTAAAAGCTTGCGAAAAGCGACCCGTCTCGATGGATCGGCTTGACCGCGCGGTAGAGGAAATCCTCACGGAGCTTCACAAGGATCATCTCATCGAGGTGCCATCCGCTACCATCGGGGGCAAGGTGATGGACAAGCTCCACCACATCGATCCAGTCGCCTACGTTCGGTACGTTTCGGTTTACCGCCAATTTGAGAACGTCAATGAGTTCATCCAAGAAATTCAAGCGCTTTCCCACCGTGCCGCCCGCGACCCTTTCCAGCGGAGGTTGTTCAAGGACTAAACTCGATTCTATCTCCCCTTACCCAAATCAACATTCGTGATCGCTTTTATTGCCAATCGACCAGCTCTTCAAATCGGACGCTACCAAGTAATCGATTACGATACGGCGTGGCTGGACGATGCCATCCGCCGTGCGGCACTGGCCGCCGAGCGCGAGGATTTCCCGTTTGTCGCGGACATCCGCAGCGGCATCGTGCAGTACTTGGAAAACAAGTGCCCGCTGAAGTTGCTGCAACTGGAAGACCTTTTCGAACGGGTGCGCAAAATGCTGGTGAAAATCGGCTGCGAATCGATCGCGGCGAAGCTTGAGCTGCTCGCCCCGCCCGTGACTGTCTCCCTAGTCCGTGCAGCGCTGGAAGCGGGCAATGGGTTCGAGTTGGCCTTTTTCAATACGCTTCGCAGCGAGCTGAGCGACTTGCGGGCCGTCGGGGCGGAGGAAATCCG
>CALPMD020000132.1 GCA_943324575.2 Akkermansia muciniphila | reverse complement strand
CCGCGTCGATCTCAAGGAAGCCATCCTGCGCTCCCTGCCGCCGGACAATGGGCTCTACATGCCGGACACCCTGCCTGTACTGGGCGACGACTTTTGGCAGAACTGGCGGGATCTCAGCTTCCAAGACATCGGCTTCGCGGTCGCCAATGCCTACTTCGGCGAAGACGTTCCCGCAGAAGCCCTTCGGGAAATTGTCGATGGCACCGTGGCCTTTGACGCCCCACTCGTGACCCTCGGGCCGGGCGACCACATTCTCGAGCTATTCCACGGCCCCACCCTTGCGTTCAAGGACTTTGGCGCACGGTTCATGGCCCGCCTGATGGCATGGCTGACCCGCGACGACAACCGCGAACTCACCGTACTGGTCGCGACTTCGGGCGATACGGGCGGTGCTGTCGCCTCCGCGTTTCACAATGTGCCGGGGACCCGCGTGATCATTCTCTATCCACAGGGCAAGGTCTCCGGTCTTCAGGAAAAGCAACTGACCGCCCTCGGCGGCAACATCACAGCCCTCGAAATCCAAGGCTCGTTCGACGATTGTCAGGCACTGGTCAAATCCGCCTTTCTCGACCGCGAACTGGCCGAGCGCATGAACCTCACCTCTGCCAACTCGATCAACCTGGCACGCCTCGTCCCGCAGAGTTTCTACTACTTCCATGCCGCCCGCCAACTTCCCGAAGGCGTTGCCCCGGCTTTCGTGATCCCGTCCGGCAATTTCGGCAACCTCACCGCCGGTCTACTCGCCGTCCAACTCGGCCTCCCGGTCGCGCAGTTTGTCGCCGCGACCAACCGTAACGACGTCGTTCCCGAATACCTACAGCTTGGCCACTACACGCCACGCCCCAGCATGCCCACGATTTCCAACGCCATGGACGTCGGCGCCCCTTCGAACTTTGTCCGCATGCAGGCACTCTTCGGCGGATCATGGGAGGCCATGAAAACTCGCATCACGGGTATGGCCTTTGATGACGACCAAACGCGCGCCGCCATCCGCACCGTCAAGGCACTCTACGACTATGAAATCGACCCGCACGGCGCGGTCGGTTGGCTCGCCGCCCAGAAGTGGCGCGCCGCCCACCCGGGCAGTGCCACCGTCACTTTGGAAACGGCGCACCCCGCCAAGTTCCTCGATGTGATGGAAGCCGAGCTCGGCACAAACTGCGTCGAAGTCCCCGAGCGCCTCGCGATCCTCGCCGACCGCGAAAAAGTCGCCACCCTGCTCCCTGCCGACAAGGCCGCCTTCCGCGACTGGCTCTGCGCACGGTAACACCCGCGGATCAGGAAATCGTCAGGCGGCGGTTGACTTCTAGCAGATCTAGCGTTGGTTGTTGGTCGACGTTTCTCCCGTGTGGTACACGGTGGAACGGCGACAGATCCATTGCCACATCCTCCAAACATGAACACCATCAAAGATCTCACTCAGCAAGCCCCTGCCAGCCCACGCACTCGCGTCGGCGGCTATGCCATCCTCGCCCGCGCGCTCGACAAGGGCCGCGCGGAAATCGCGGGTAAGGGCGGCGATTATCACTTCGACTGCCCACTCGACAACTACCTCTTCGGCTTCAAAGGGGTGAGCGGTGCCGACGTTAAAAAGCTCTTGGAAGCGGGCTCGAGCAACGAGGAAATCGCCGCTTGGCTCGATGCCAACGGCAAGCCGATCACCGAAGCAGAAAAGAAGGCTTGGTCCGACAGCGTCGAGGCCGCGCGCCCCTACGACGATCCGGAAAAGAAGGACTGGTTCGTCGGCGTCTGCGCAGAAGCGGGCATCGATCCCGCCACCCACAGCCTCTTTGACTACCTCGAAACCGACGACCGGATCAGCTACAGCAAATAAGTCCCCATCCATCGTACGCTTGCAAGGTAATGCCTTGCTTGCGTACCTTGGGTCCATGTCCGACAAGACGCTTTTCCAAAAAATCTGCGACAAGGAAATCCCCGCCACCCTCGTCCATGAAGACGAACTCTGTGTGGCATTCCGCGACATTTCGCCGCAGGCACCGCAACATTTGCTGATCATCCCGCGCAAGGCGATTCCGCGGATCGACAGGGCGGATGAAACGGATGCGGCGTTGCTGGCCCATTTGCTACTGACCGCCGCCAAGGTCGCGCGAGATGAGGGCTTCGCCGAGTCGGGCTACCGACTGGTGATCAACAACGGCCCGGACGGCGGCGAGACGGTGCCGCATTTGCACGTGCATTTACTCGGTGGACGGCAGTTGCAATGGCCACCCGGTTGATCCGACGGCGATCGGCCACTTTAGCAGCATCCCCGCCGAAGAGGTTTTGCGAATCTTCGGAACGCGAAGATCCATCTTCTCTATGCGAAGATCCATCTTCCGTATGCGAAGATCCATCTTCGGTATGCGAAGATCCATCTTCGGTATGAGAAGATCCGCCTTCGATATGAGAAGATCGGCCTTCGGGATGCGAAGATCCATCTTCGGGATGCGAAGGTCCATCTTCGGCATGCGAAGGTCCATCTTCGGCATGCGAAGATCCATCTTCGGAGTGCGAAGATCCATCTTCGGAGTGCGGAGACCGATCTTCGCATCCCACTTTCCCGAATGATTCGGCCAGAAGCCGATCAATCGAGTAGGGATTTGATCTTGCCGAGTACTTCCACCCGGACGACGGCTATGCCGTTTTTGACAAAGCCGAGGCGCTCTGCCGATCCCTTGGTGACGTCGATGATCCGGCCTTTCACGAAGGGGCCACGATCATTGATGGTCAAAACTTCCGATTTGCCATTCGACACATTCGTCACGCGGACGCGGGTGCCCATGGGCAGGGTTTTGTGGGCAGCGGTGGCGGATTGGTTGGTCATCCGCTGACCGCTGGCGGTCCGGGACCCACCTGCGCAGTGGACCGAATACCAAGAGGCTTTGCCGTGTTGCACCGACTGGACGGCGAATGCCTCATCGGTCGGCTGGGTTTTAGGGTTCGTGCTCGCATGCCCAGTTGTCGCGCAACTGGGCAGAAGGATGACGCCGGCGATTGCCAGGGCCACGGATTTGAATTTCCGGGTCAGGTTCATCGTGTTGTGTCCCCTTTGGGGGCAGTTGTTATAAGGGACTCATCCTGAGAACTCAAGAAAAAAGAGCCACTGTTAGGGAGCAGCGAAAACCTGCGGCGGCGGTTCATTCGAGCCGAGTCCTACGGATATCCGAACTAACTCTCGCGGCTTTTTTTCAGTCCCATCAAGCGGGGGAACCCTGATGGCTGGGATCATAAAAGATCCGAATGTCGGCCTTTTCGGTGCCGATGAGCTGCTGGGCGCGCTTGAGCGCGGCGCGGGTGGAGAGGTTGGGGTTGCGCGGGTTGGTCAGGAAGATGTTGCTTTCACCCACGCTGCGGTCACAGCCGTCCTGCAAGGTCTCCAGAATGCCCGATTTCTTGAGGACTTGGTAAACGTCGCGGGTCGCGCCAGAGACGATCAGGTGCAGTCCCCTTTCCCGCATGAAGAGAATCAGATCTTCCAGCGCCATCACGCTGGTCGCGTCGAGATGGCGGGCATTTTTCAGACGGAGGATGATCACCTGGATCGCGGGGTCTAAAACGGTGCGCTGGATTTGGGTGCGGAACAGCTCGGCCGCGCCAAAGAACAAGTCGCCCTCGACGTGGACGATCGAGATCGCAGGGATGGGGCGTTGGCGCTTTTCACCCATTTCGCGGAGCTCTCCCGCCTCGCTGAATTCGTATTCGATGAGGAATGGACGGCTGGCCTTGCGCAGGAACAGGGTGATGGATAGGGCCACTCCGATGAAAATCGCCACGTGGAGCGGGGCCAACAGCGTGGAGATAAAGGTGATCACCAGCACCGCCGCGTCATCGCCCGTGGAGCGCAGACAGATCCGCACGTTGCGGGCATTGAAAAGTGAAAAGGACAAGGCGATGACCAGCGCTGCCAACCCCGCCTTTGGCACATAGTCGATCAAGGGCATCCCCCACCCGACTGATGCCGCGATCAAGGCCGCGAAGGCCATGGTGTAGAGGCCGGAAAACAGCGAGGCGAAGCGCGTGCGGGCACCCGATTCGTGATTCAACATCGAACGCGTCAGCGAACCGGAAGCGGGCATCCCACCCGCGATGGCGCTGGCAAGATTGGCCATGCCAACGGCCAGCATGTCCTGATTGACGTCGGTGCGGTCGCCCGTCTTCGAGGCCAAGGTCTTTGCCATCAAGGTGTTTTCCAGCGAGGCGAGAAACGCGATGGCAAAGGCAATACTGAGCAGCGCCGAGATATCGGCGAAGATGTCGGCCCGCAGCAGGTGCGGAACCTTCAGCATCAGGTCCCGAAAGCCAAACGTCGCAAAGGTTTCCTCCCCTTTGAAAGGGCCTATGCCCGAACGGATCAGCGTGCCAAAAATGACCGATGAAATCAACAAAGCCACCGCAAACGCCGGCCAAGCGGGCCGCCAGCGACGCAGCGCCATAAAAACGAGCAAGGTCGTACAGCCGATCAGCAGCGAAACCCAGTGCGTGTGCGGCAACGCCCACGCCAAGCCGACCACCAAGCCGACAAAAGTCGAGGAGGCGTCAGCGCTCACCTGATCGGTCAGGCCGAGGAAGGGCTTCAACTGATTCACCAAGATCAACACCGCCGCGCCGGAAATATATCCCACCAGCACGCTGCGGGACACGTATTGCAGTAAATCCGCCACTTTCAATAAGGCACCCGCCGTCGCGATCAATCCTACCATCAAGACGAGTAAGGGCATCAACTCGCCCCACCGGCCCGCCAACGCAGGATTTACCGAGAAGAAGCTGAAAAGCATGAATGCCGTGGCATTGGTCGGTCCGAGGACGGTGTGCCGCGAACCCGCGAACAACGGCGCGACAAATGCCGCCACCGCCGTGCTGATGATGCCATAAACCACTGGCAATCCAGCAATGGCCGCGAAGGCGATG
>CALPMD020000131.1 GCA_943324575.2 Akkermansia muciniphila | reverse complement strand
TTCGATGTTGATCTCGGCGCCGGACTCGGCCTGGATGCCCTTGATGTTTTTGCCGCCAGGTCCAATCAGCTCGCCGATGCGGTCTGCTGGGATTTTGACGGAAACGATGCGTGGGGCGTGCGGGCTGAGCTCCTTCGGTTCAACGATGGATTCGGCCATTTTCGCAAGGATGTCGGTACGACCGGCCTTGGCGATGTGGATGGCTTCTTCGAGCATCGCGAGCGGGAGGCCGGCGAGCTTGAGGTCGAGCTGGTAGCCGGTGACGCCTTCGCTGGTGCCACAGAGTTTGAAGTCCATGTCGCCGTAGAAGTCTTCCGAACCGATGATGTCGAGCAGCATCTTGTAGGACTTCATCGACTCGTCAGCGTTGTTTTCGGTGACGAGGCCGACGGAGATACCACCCACAGGGCGGATCAGCGGGACACCGGCGTCGAGAAGAGCCATGGTGCCGGCGCAAACCGAAGCCATCGAGGTGGAACCGTTGGATTCCATGACTTCCGAAGAAACGCGGATGGCGTATGGGAAGACGGACTCCGCAGGGATGACGGGCTCGATCGAGCGCTCGGCCAGCGAACCGTGGCCGATTTCGCGGCGGTTGATGCCACCCATCCGGCCGCATTCACCGACGGAGAATGGAGGGAAGTTGTAGTGGAGGATGAAGCGCTTTTCGTCTTCGCCACCGGCGTAGTTGTCGAAGTGTTGCTTCTCGTCAGCAGGAGCCAAGGTCGTGATGGCCAAGGCTTGGGTTTCGCCGCGGGAGAAAATGGCGGAACCGTGCACGCGTGGCAGGGTGCCGACTTCTCCGTAGAGGGTGCGGAGGTCGTTGATCGAACGGCCGTCAGCGCGAACGCCCTTTTCCATGATGGAAATGCGGAACGCCTTCTTCTGAAGGTATTCGAAGGCTTGCTCGACGTCGAAGTCGGTCGCTTCAGGAGCGCGCGACTTGATAGCGGCTTCCACTTCGTCGCGGAGAGCGCCGACTTTCTTGGCGCGCTCGGTCTTGGAAGGTGCGTAGATGGCGGCTTCGATGCGGTCACCTGCGATTTCGTAAGCGATTTCGAGGAGGTTCTCCTTGGCAAGGATTTGCGAGAATTCGCGCTTCTGTTTGCCAGCGAGTTTCACGAGGTCTTCTTGAAGAGCGACGATCTTAGCGACTGCTTCTTGGGCGAAGTGCAGAGCCTTGATGAATTCGTCTTCCGGGAGTTCGTCGGCTTGGCCTTCGATCATGATGACGTCGGTCTTGTTGCCGACGTAGATCAGGTCGAGGTCGCTTTCGGAGCGCTCGTCGTGAGTTGGGTTGATGAGGAATTTTCCGTCAACGCGACCAACACGCACAGCACCGATCGGGCCGGCGAAGGGGATGTCGGAGAGGCAGAGGGCGGCGGAAGCACCGTTCATCGCGAGGATGTCGGAGTCGTTTTCACCATCGGCGCTGAGCAGGATGGCGACGATCTGCGTGTCGTAGAAATAACCCTTGGGGAACAACGGACGCAGCGGGCGGTCCGTCATGCGGCAAGTGAGGATTTCCTTTTCGGTCGGGCGGCCTTCGCGCTTGAAGTAGCCACCTGGGAAGACACCGGCAGCGGTGGCTTTTTCCTTATATTCCACGGAAAGTGGGAACCAAGTCTGGCCGGGCTTCACCTTGGTGGAGGAAACGGCGGTAACGAGGATGATGGTGTCACCGCAACGAACGGTCACGGCGCCATCGGCGAGTTTGGCGATTTTGCCAGTTTCGAACGTCATCGGGTTGGTGCCGACGTCGGTCGTGAGGGTATGGATATTCATAATCTATCTTATTTTTTCTTTTTTTTCAGTGCGTACAGCTCGTTCGACGGGATGCCGAACGAGCAATCATCCTTTCAGACAAAACTCCGCAGCTCGCATATTGGCGGGCGCGGAGGTGGTTTTGTCTGGCGACACAGGCGGAATTTGATTGCCCGTGCCGATTTCGCAAAACAGCCACAGGAATTGTCCCGTGGCTGCGTTGCGGAGAGGGGTTAGCGGCGGAGTCCGAGGCCTTGAATGACCTGCAGATAACGCTCTTCAGAGCCTTTCTTGATGTAATCCAGCAGCTTGCGGCGCTGGGAAACCAAGGTCAGAAGACCACGGCGGGACGAAAAGTCCTTCTTGTGGATGTTCAAGTGGTCCGTCAGATGGAAGATCCGCGCGGTAAGCAGGGCCACTTGATAAGGGGCGCTGCCGGTGTCTCCTTCGTGGAGTTGATAGGCTTTGAGGTCGATTTCTTTAGTGCTCATGTTTGTAGGGGATGGATCCAGCGTGCGCCAGACCGTCCTAGTTGGAGGTGAACACCCAAGAAAGCTCCCTAACAACAAGTTTGCAAGACATTTGCGGCCTTTTCCCAGAATTTTTTGAAATTTCAGGGCACGCGATCTGCAGTTTCTGTTGTTATTTAAATCAAATCGTCCGGCAGATGGCTGTGCAAATCCATCGCGCCATGGAGAATGCGGATCACCAGAATGCGATCCTCCTCCACCGCGAAAAAGATCACATGTTTCCCATGACGGGCGGAGCGACAGTCGATCGCAAGGTCGTTTCGAAGCCGATGGGCTTCCGGGCGGATGCGAATCTCTTCGAGCTTTTTCCACACCCCCCTGAGATACAGCGCTTCCTGTTCGGCTCCCCAAGAATGGAGCGTGTAGTC
Source organism: Akkermansia muciniphila (assembly GCA_943324575.2). Lineage (GTDB taxonomy): Bacteria > Verrucomicrobiota > Verrucomicrobiia > Verrucomicrobiales > Akkermansiaceae > Luteolibacter > Luteolibacter muciniphilus_E. The sequence goes on along the minus strand of CALPMD020000131.1, from coordinate 2,253 downwards.
AGTGATGGATTGCAGATCCCGAATGGCGGCAGGCGAGAAAATGAGTCTCATCGTCCAGCTCTGGCCAGCGCTTGAAACTCGGCCTCGGTGGCCACCGCAACGCCTTCACCGCGGTGAAGTTGTTCGTGGCCGAATTGAATTTCAGCCCGAAGCCGATCGCGAATGGCGTCGCGCTCCAGCATCAGCCGCAGGGATTCACGGACCACCTCGCTGGCGTTGTTGTATAGGCCAGAATCCACCTTGCGCTTGACCTGGCTTTCCAGCTCGGGTGTGAGGGAAACATGCATGCGACTACTTCGCGCAAAAATCAAAGATTGTCAATCTTTGAAGGATTTGCGGGGATCCGCAGGCGATGATTACGCCACCAACGCCTTCAGCCTGCGGCAGACTTCCTCGACATTGGCGCGGGAATTGAAAGCCGAGATCCGGAAATACCCCTCACCCGCCGAACCAAAGCCCGAACCCGGGGTGATGACCACCTGCGCCTCGCCCAGCATCTTGTCGAACATATCCCACGAGCTCAGGCCCGCTGGGCAACCGACCCAAACGTAGGGAGCGTTTTCGCCGCCGAACACGGGAAGCCCTGCCGCAGCCGCCGCTTCGCGCAGCAGTTTAGCGTTGCCCATGTAGTGCTCGATCAACGCGCTAACCTGCGCTTTGCCTTCAGGAGAAAACACGGCTGCCGCGCCCTTTTGCACAGGATAACTGGCACCGTTGAACTTGGTGCTGTGGCGGCGCGACCAGAGCTGATGCAGTGGAATGCGGTCGCCGGTGTCAGATTTACCGCTGACCGTCTTCGGAATCACGATGTAGGCGCAGCGCACACCGGTGAATCCGCCGTTTTTCGAAAAGGATCGGAATTCAATCGCGCAATCGCGGGCTCCTTCGATTTCAAAAATCGAATGCGGGATCTCTGGGTCTTGGATGAACGCCTCGTAGGCCGCATCAAAAAGGATGATCGCGTCGTTCGCCTTCGCGTATTTCACCCATGCTTCCAACTGCGAGCGAGTCGCCACCGCGCCCGTCGGATTGTTCGGGAAGCAGAGGTAAATCAGATCCGCCTTCGCCGCAGGAACATCCGCGACAAAACCATTCGCCGCATTGCAGGGCAGGTAAAGCAGGCCCTCGTAAGCACCCTTTGCATCGGCATCGCCCGTATTGCCCGCCATCACATTGGTATCCACGTAAACGGGATACACCGGATCGGTGATCGCGATAACGTTGCCCTTACCAAAAATATCCAAAATGTTCCCCGTATCGCACTTGGAACCGTCCGATATGAAAACTTCATCGGCCGAAATCCCCAGATCCGCGAACTGATGATCCACGATCGCCTGGCGCAAAAACTCGTAACCCTGCTCCGGACCGTAGCCCTTAAAGCCTTCGCGAGTCGCCATCTCATCTACCCCTTCGTGCATCGCCTTCACTACCGCCGCAGGCAGGGGTTCCGTCACGTCGCCGATCCCACAGCGAATGATCCGCGCTGCCTTATCTGGATTCTCCTCCGTGTATACCCGCACCCGACGAGCGATTTCAGGGAAAAGGTAACCCGCCTTCAGTTTTAGAAAATTTGAATTGATCGTAGCCATGGCGGCGAACGTTTAACGGGCGGCAACCGAACGCGCAAGAGCGGAAGCCGCCTCCATCATCCAAAGTCTCTCCCTGCGTCTTCCTCGGCGATCTCCCCGCCTCCGCGTTTCGCTTTCATCCGAATCTATCTTCAACTCAGGGCACCAACAAAACCTTCCCATCGCGATCCCCTGCCTCCAACCGCGCCAACGCTGCCCCAAAATCCTCCAGCGAAAACGTCGAATCCACCCGCTGCACCAGCTTCCCAGCCGCCACCCGCGCCGCCAGCTCTTCATAAACCGCCTGCACCTCCTCGCGCGCCGCATTCTCGATCCAGCGGCTCACCCACAAGCCACGCACCCGAATATCGCGGAAAATCAACAGGCCGTTGGGGATCGTCACTGGCTTGCGCCCCATCGCCCCGTAGGTGATGTGGCTGCCGCCTTCCCGCAGCAATTTCATCAGCCGTAGCGCGCTCTCGCCACCCACTGCATTAAACGCCAATGCCGCATTCGCTCCGCCCAGCACTTCTTTCGCCGCCGCGTGGCCACCCTCGTCGTCGAGGAAAACCTCATCCGCTCCCAGCCCCGTCAGCTCGTCCATCACCTCGTGTCGCCGCACGAATGAGATGCTACGCAGCCCCAAATCCCGCGCCAGTTGGATGACGCAGCGCCCAACCCCAGA
>CALPMD020000130.1 GCA_943324575.2 Akkermansia muciniphila | reverse complement strand
TCCAAGCAGTAGGCCTTTGCCGCGGACTTCCGTCACGACGGGAAGTTGCCAAGAACCCACAGCTTCGCGAATACGGGCTTCCTGACGGGTTGCATTGGCCGCGAGATTTTGTTCGATAATTTCTTTGAGCACTGCCAGCGAGGCTGCGCAAACCAGCGGGTTGCCGCCATAGGTCGAGCCATGCGAACCGGGCCCTAACAGCGATGACAAGGACGTGCCGCAGTCATCCACGAAACGATCGCTCAACCAGAACGAGCCAATCGGGACTCCTCCGCCCATGCCCTTGGCCCAGGAAATGCCATCGGGCTGAACTTCCGGAGCGATCACCCGCCATGCCATCGCATCACCGCAGCGCCCGAAGCCGGCCTGCACTTCGTCGAAAAACAGCAGCAAGTCGTGCTTTTTGCAAACCTCGGCCACCGCGCGGACAAATTCGGGCGTCGCGACGATCACCCCGCCTTCTCCTTGGATCGGTTCCAGCAAAATCGCGGCTGTCTCGGGACGGATTCCTGCCTCGAGTGCCGCGATGTCATTGAAAGGAAGATGGCGAAAGCCCGGCAGCAAGGGATCGAATCCTTCTTGGATTTTCCGCTGACCTGTGGCTGACATCGCGCCGAGTGTACGACCGTGAAAGGACTGTAAAAATGTAATCACCTCATAGCGCTGCGAGCCATCCGCTTGCGGACGCTTCAGGCCAAAGCGCCGCGCCGCCTTGATCAGTCCATCATTAGCTTCGGCCCCAGAGTGGGAGAAAAATATTTTTCCTGGTAGGCGGACGTGATGCTCGTTGATTTCCGCTGCCAATTCCGCCTGAAGCGGACTCTGATAGAGATTGGAAACATGCATCAATTCCCCGGCTTGGACACGGATCGCCTCGACCAAGCGAGGATGGCAATGGCCGAGCGAGCAGACGGCGATGCCCATGCAAAAATCGAGATAGCTTTTGCCGGTTTCATCCCAAAGGCGACAGCCCGCACCACGCACTGGGACCAGCGGAAACCGGCCGTAAGTGGGTAGAACATGCTGCGCGTAGAGTTCGGGAGTCGTCATTGATTGGCGGGAAAGGGCAGAGCCTAGCGCGGTCCCACGAAATGGCAAAGCGAGAATTTGATCTCCCAATACGCACTTTTCGCTCTTGAATCCGGCTTGATGGGGGATTTCTCGTGTGATTTCCGTGGTGTTGTGCATGGTCATGGGCGTGCCGTACTTGGAAATCGAGAATCTCCACACCCATTTCAGTCAAGGGACGGGCTCGATCTTTGCGCCCAGCCAGCATGTCGTTCGCGCTGTCAATGGAGTGAGCTTTAGCTTGGAGAAGGGCGAGATTCTAGGCCTCGTGGGTGAATCGGGCTGCGGCAAATCGACCTTGTCGCGCACGATTATGCAATTGACCCCGTCGACTTCAGGCGCGGTGATTTTGGAAGGTGAGAATCTTTCCCTGCTGTCTGCGGCGGAGGTGCGCAAGCGACGCTTGGACTTTCAAATGATTTTCCAGGACCCTTATGCCTCGCTCAATCCACGGATGACGATTTTTTCAACCCTCGCCGAGGCGGCTCGCCAGCGTCGACCGGGGCTCAAGGGTGATGCATTGGTGGAGCGGGTGGAAACATTGATGGCTACAGTGGGCTTGGACGCCAATGTCATGCGCAAATACCCACATGAGTTTTCCGGCGGCCAACGCCAGCGGATTGCCATCGCTCGCGCGCTCGCGCCAGAACCGAAGCTGATCATCGCCGATGAACCTGTTTCCGCGCTGGATGTTTCCATTCAGTCACAGATTCTCAATCTCATCACCTCGCTCCAGAAAGATCTGGGACTGACGATGATCTTCATCTCGCACGATCTCGGCGTGGTTCACTACATCGCCGACCGCATCGCCGTCATGTACCAGGGGCAAATCGTTGAGTCTAGCACTGCGGACCAAGTGTTTCACGAACCGCAAGCCGATTATACTAAGCGATTACTCGCCTCGATCCCACGCCTCGCCACGGCACCCGCTCACCGATGAAATTCGCACTCGTTATGAGTCTGCTGGCCCTGGTGCTGGTTTCCTGCGAGAAAAAGAAACACCCTGCAGCTGTGGTCCCCGAAAAAATTATCCTCCACGGTCAAGAGCGCGCTGATGCTGCGGCAGCACGCGTGCGGCCCGACTTGGAGCGCGATCTCGCACGGGTGGGGCTGCATTTGGGCGATCCGGTTTTCATTCGCGCGTTTAAAGAGGAGAAATTGTTGGATTTTTTTATCCGCAATCGCGCGACAGGAAAGTTCGACCTCTTTCGGACTTACCCCATCGTTGCCGCATCAGGCGGACTTGGGCCAAAATTGGCGGCAGGTGACCGACAGGTGCCGGAAGGTTTTTACGTCGTCCCACCCGCCGCCATGAATCCAGACAGCCGATTTCATCTGGCTTTCAATATCGGCTACCCCAACGAATTCGATCGTGCACACCACCGCACCGGCAGCGCGATCATGGTGCATGGTGACCGAAAATCCATTGGCTGCCTTGCGATGACCGATGAAAAGATCGAAGAAATATACACCCTCTGCGCGGCGGCCCAAGCCGCTGGGCAAGGCTTTTTCTGTGTCCACCTGTTCCCCTTTCGCATGACCGTGGAGCGAATGGAAATAGCCACGAAAAGCTCCAACTTTGCCTTTTGGCAGAATCTCAAGGAAGGCTATGATTTCTTTGAAAAGGACCGCATCCCGCCACAGACCCTTGTGGTCGATGGGCGATACCATTTTCCAGTAGCAAACGACCGCTGAGTTCAATGAATCCTGTACATGTTAGCTCGGCCTTGCGTTGCTCCCGCTCAAGAGTCTAAGCTCCTTTCATGTCGATTGAGACCCGCACGCAATTCTTATCCATTGGAAGCCCTGCCGATCCGGTGAGGCTGCGTGATGGTGGAGTCATTCCGGGTATCACACTCGCCTATGAAACGTGGGGCGAGCTTGACGCCCAGCGCTCCAACGCGATTTTCCTGTTTCACGCGCTTTCCGGTTCTCATCACGCGATGGGCTTCAATCCAAGTATCGAAGGAGTTGGTGAGCTTTGGCAGCAAGAAATGCACGAAGGCTGGTGGGAAGCTTTCATCGGTCCGGGAAAAGCCATCGATACCGACAAATATTTTGTGATCTGCGCCAACTACCTCGGCGGTTGCTATGGCAGCACGGGGCCCTCCTCGCTCAATCCCGAAACGAGTAAGCCCTGGGGTTCTTCCTTTCCTGCCGTCACGGCGGCGGATCAGGTGGAAGTTTTTTCGCATCTTCTCAACCACTTTGGGATCGAGCGGCTTCACGCTGTGGTTGGCCCATCGGTGGGTGGCTTGGTTGCACTGACCTTCGCCACCCGCTTTGCCGAGCGTATTCGCAATGTCATCGTCATTGCCTCTGGATTTAAGACGACGGTACTCAATCGCCTTATTCTTTTTGAGCAAATCCTAGCGATCGAAAACGACCCGCATTTCAACGGCGGCGACTACTACGATCAAGAAGCTCCGCTCTATGGTCTAGTCCTCGCGAGGATGATTTCACATAAAACCTTCGTTCACCTCGACGCCATTGAACGCCGTGCGCGGCAAGACGTGGTGCAGCCTGACGATGTGCTCGCATGGTACCGCGTTCGCGACCAGTTCCAGAGCTACATGCTCCATCAGGGGAAAAAATTTGTCCGCCGCTTTGATGCAAATACCTATTTGCGGATCATTGATCTTTGGTCGCGCTACGATGCTGTCCAGGAAGGCGATGCGGAAACACCAGCCGATTTATTTGAACGCGCTCGTCTCGCAGGCCAGCACTGGCTGGTATTTTCCATCGACTCCGACTTCTGTTTTTACCCGGAAGAGCAGGCAGAATTGGTCAAACACCTTGAAGAAGCTAAAGTCGATGTCATGCACATCACCGTACACTCCGACAAAGGTCACGATTCCTTCCTGCTAGAACCCGACCTTTACACGCCACATATTTCTTGGGTGTTAGGGAAGTGACACGCGGCACTCCGGCGGCGGGTCAATAATCCGCCACTGGGCTGCTTGCCTGTGTTGTTGAGATCTCGGGCACTTCGGCTGCGAGGTTTTCAAGATTTTCGCAAGTTTTGCGCCACTTCGCATCTGACCACGCTAGCGGGCTATCGATCTTTTTGCGAAATCGTTCCAACCGCGTGCGTGCCTCCTCAGTCATCCAGTGGGGGAGTGCGGCGATCGCTCTGGCAGCAATTTCTGCGGTATCTGTACGGTGGCAAATGAGCGCAAGATCATTGCCCGCTTCGATGGCCAGTTTCACATCCTGGCCACGGCCATAGCGCGTCGTGATCGCCCCCATGTCGAGATCATCCGTGAGGACCAGGTGCTGATCAAACCCAAGTTGATCCCTCAGAAACTGCCGAATGATGCGCGGCGAGAGGGAGGCCGGAAATACTGGGTCGATGTTAGGAAACTCCACATGCGCCAGCATAATCGAGTCCAGCTCGGGCATCAGCGCGGTATAAGGAATGACATCCTCGCGTAGCAAATCTTCGATCGTGGCAGGGGATGATGGCAAGTCGTGGTGAGGATCGCACTGCGCACGTCCGCAGGCAGGAAAGTGCTTGGCACAACTTGCGATCGATCGTTTGCGCAGCCAGCGGTTCCAATGACCGGCGTAATCAATCACTCGCTGTGGATCTCGCCCCCAGCAGCGTCCCCGCAGGGCATTCTGCGTTTCAGGAAAATGGTCGAGATCCAGAACAGGAGCAAAATTCAAATTAAAGCCGAGCAATCTCAGCAAGTCTCCCGTGAAAGCCCCCGAATCGGCAATTTTTGGCATCTTCCCAGCCGCAGCCAGAGCCGGGGCCGACGGCGCGGTTGGGGCAATTTCCTTGGTGCGTGTCACTCGCCCGCCTTCTTGGTCGATGGCAAGAATCGGTATCTCCGAAGATAGGT
>CALPMD020000129.1 GCA_943324575.2 Akkermansia muciniphila | reverse complement strand
GCGGTGACCAAGACTAACTGGTGGTTAAGTTTGATGAGCGAATAAATCATCATTCCAATCACCGTTGGAATCAGCACGAACTTTAAACACGACAAGAGCGCAACAAATCTGAAGCGTCGAATGGTGTTTTTAGAACGAAGTTGGTGCATCCTCGGAAAGGCTCAATGATGGTTAGTGGCATCACATCGCGATTTGAAATCCTATATTTATCCTGCCTGCATTGACAAGCTGGATATTCCAATACGCCGCATTTATTTGCACCATGTGGCAAGATGCCCCCTAAAACAGGGATCCTTGGCGATCATCTTCGGGTGAAGCGGTCGTTGGCCTTGCTAGCAAGGCATCGATCCGGGTCAGCAGATCGAGCGATGGTACTTCGTGGCCTTCTAGCAGAATCCGCAGACGGCTGCGCCACTCATCGACCGTGCTGCCATCTTCATGGGCCAGCGCCAGCGCGGTTTGGGTCAGGCGACCGCTGATGGCAAACTGACGGCCAGTCCGGCGCAGCCAAGCGTCGAAGTATGGGCGAATAGGGTTGGCACTGACCACGGATCAAGCCGTGGCTCAATCGCCATGAAGCGTCAAGTGAGCAATCACTGGAATGGCGGGCGAAGGTCCATCTTCGGAATGCGAAGGTCCGTCTTCGGAATGGGAAGATCCACCTTCGGAATGGGAAGATCCACCTTCGGAAGGGGAAGATCCATCTTCGGAAGGGGAAGATCCATCTTCGGAATGGGAAGATCCATCTTCGGAAAGGGAAGATCCATCTTCGGAAAGGGAAGATCCATCTTCGATATGCGAAGATCCATCTTCGATATGAGCGGGTCGATCTTCGGAGTGCGAAGATTCTACTTCAGCCACCGAGGAAGAGGCCGCGCATAGCCCCTGGCCTTATGCTGATTTTACCGATTACCCTGGCCGTTTGACTCCGCCGCCCTTTTTCCTGGCTGGGTATTTCACCGGTTTCATCGGCGGCGGTGGGCTGTCGCTTTTCAGGGCGGCGATTTGGTCGCGGAGGTGGGCGGCGCGTTCGAATTCCAACCGCGACGAGGCTTCGCGCATTTCTTCCTCCAGTTCGCCGATGACGCGCAGTTTGTCGTAGGTTTCGACATTCTCGGCGACCATCGAGCGATTGAGGTTTTCCGCGTGTTCGCGGGCATGCTCGTGGGTGTGCAGGCTTTCCTGAAGCGCGCGTTTGACGCTCTGCGGGGTGATGCCGTGTTTTTCGTTGTGCGCTTGCTGGCGGGCGCGGCGGTAGGCGGTGATGTCGATGAGGGCCTGGATCGAGTCGGTGATCTTGTCGCAGAACAGCACGCATTCGCCGCCGATGTGGCGCGCGGCGCGGCCCGCCGTCTGGATCATCGAGGTCTCGTTGCGCAGGAATCCCTCCTTGTCGGCATCGAGGATGCAGACCAGCGAGACTTCCGGTAGGTCGAGTCCTTCCCGCAGCAGGTTGATGCCGATGAGGATGTCGAAGGTTGCGGCGCGCAGTTGGCGCAGGATTTCCACCCGCTCGACCGCGTCGATGTCCGAGTGGAGGTAGCGGACTTTGAGGCCGGTACCTTGCAGGTATTCGCTCAGGTCTTCGGCGGTTTTTTTGGTCAGCGTGGTGATCAGCACCCGCTCGTGGCGTTCGACGCGCTGGCGGCAGAGTTCGATGGTTTCGTCGATCTGGCCTTTGAGCGGTCGCAGGATCAACACCGGATCGAGCAGGCCGGTCGGGCGGATGATTTGTTCGACGACCAGCGGCGTGCCGCGGCGGCTCGGGTTGAACTGCTCGACTGGCTCGTCGTTGCCGCTGGGTTTGACGCGGAGTTTTTTGAAATCAAACAGCGGCACGTTGCCCTCCGCCGTTTTCGATTTCACGGGGATGAAGGTTTTGTTCTCGGGCCGCGAGTTGACGATCTCAAACGGCCCCGGCGTGGCGGAGACGTAGACGCGCTGGCCAGTCATCTCCATGAACTCCTCGAAGCGCAGCGGCCGGTTGTCCAACGCGCTCGGTAGCCGGAAGCCGTGGTCGACGAGCACCGTCTTGCGGCTTTTGTCGCCTTCGTACATCCCGCCGACTTGCGGAATCGTGGCGTGGCTTTCATCGACCAGTAGCAGGAAATCGCGCGGGAAGAAGTCGAGCAGGGTGTGCGGTCGCGCCCCCGGTTCGCGGCCAGTCATGTGGCGCGAGTAGTTTTCGATGCCTTGGCAGAAGCCCATCTCGGCCATCATTTCCAGATCGTAGTCGGTGCGCATCCGCAGTCGCTGCGCTTCGATGAGTTTGTTGTCCTTCTCGAATGCCTTCACCTGCTCGTCGGCTTCCTTGCGGATCGCGAGCATCGCCCGCTTCATCTTGTCGCCGGGCGTGACGAATTGTTTCGCCGGGAAAAACGTGTGGGTTTCCAAGCGGTCGATGACGTGACCGGTGAGCGTGTGGATGCTGGTGATGCGCTCCACTTCGTCGTCGAAAAACTCGATGCGGATCGCCGTTTCATCGAGGTAGGCCGGGTGGACTTCGACCACGTCGCCGCGCACCCGGAATTTGCCGCGACCGAAGGCGACGTCGTTGCGCTCGAAGAGCATGCCGACCAGTTGGCCGAGGAATTCCTCGCGCGTCAGCTTCTGGCCGACCCACACGGGGACCATCATGTTTTGGTAATCTTCGGGCGAACCCAAACCGTAGATGCAGGAAACGGAGGCGACTACAATCGTGTCCTGTCGCGTCAGCAGCGAACCCATCGTGCTGAGCCGCAGCCGCTCGATCTCGTCGTTGATCGACGAATCCTTTTCGATGTAGGTGTCGCTGCGCGGGATGTAGGCTTCCGGTTGGTAGTAGTCGAAGTACGAGACAAAGTACTCGACCGCGTTGTGCGGGAAAAAGTTCTTAAACTCCGAGTACAGCTGGGCTGCTAGAGTTTTATTGTGGCTCATGATCAGCGTCGGCTTGCCGTGCGCTTGGATCAGGTTGGCCATCGTGAACGTCTTCCCCGATCCCGTCACGCCCAGCAATGTCTGGTGCGTGTTTCCCGCCGCTAGCGATTTCGAGAGCTTCGCGATCGCGTGGCCCTGATCTCCCTGGGGTTGGTAGTTGCTGACGAGTTGAAACGGCATCCGTGCGGGATTGATAAACCGGCAGCGGCCCGCCTGCAAGGGCCTGCATTTTTTCAGTCGCGCAGAAAAGGCGGCGAGATCACTCCTCCCGCGCCGCGTAGCCGCGGCGCTCGTCGATGAAGAGCGTGAGGATCAGGCCGACTAATAAAAATCCCGCCAGCACCAGCAGCGCGGCCGAGGTTCCCATCGTGTCCTTGGCCCAGGCGAAAGGGAAGGTCGTGACGGCGGAAAGTTTCCACATCAGCCCCCACACGCCGAAAACTTCCGCCTCCCGGTTCGGCGGAGCGAGGTAGCTAACAAAGGCCCGATTGGCCGAGCCTAAGGACCCGAGGCCGAAGCCAAGCAGATTGCCGACTAACCACAGCGGCCACGTCGGGTAGGCACCGCCCGCGCCGCTCTGCGCGTGCAGTTGATAGAGGTGAGCGTAGAGGGCGAATCCCAGCGCAGTCGCCAGCCAGATGAGTAGGAAAATCAAGACCGAGCGGCGGTGGCCGATTTTGTCTTGATAGAGCGTCGGCACAATCGTGCCAAGGATTCCCGAGACGGTGATGACGGCGACAAATAGCACCAGCGCGACCTGTTGGAATCCGTATTCCACAGCGAGCTTGCTGGCGAAAAACACCACCACGCTCATCCCCGTGCCGTAGAACAGAGAGGCGGCTAATAGCAGCGCGAGGTCCCGGTAGCGTGCCGTTTCGCGAAGGGTCTCTAGCAAACGCACGAAGCCGACGGTGAAAAGACTCCGGCCGACATGGGCGGCCCGCGGAACCTTGGGCTCCTTTAACCAGAGGTGGGTCGGGATCAGGAACGCGAGGAACCACAGGCCGGAGAAGACGAAAAACGGCCGCCAGGCATAGGGGGATTCGAGTTTAAGCAACAACATCGCCCCTGCGGTGAAAATCAACAGCAAGAGCGCGGCACCGTAGGCGCAGGCCCACGAGAAGCCGCTCACGCGTCCCACTTGGTCATACCGAGCAAGGTCGGGCAGAAAGCTGGCGAGGAAATTTTCGCCGATGGAAAAAGCGAAGTTGGCGGGGACGTAGAGTAGGACTGCCAGCCAGATTTGCCCAGGTTGGACAAATCCTAGGCAGCAAGTAAAAATCCCACACATCAACCCCGAGCCGATGAGGAAGCGCTTTTTCCACCCCCGCTCGTCCGCCGCAGCTCCGGCGAGGGGCGACAAGATCGCCGTGAGCAACATACTGCCGCCGTAGGTGAGTGCCCAGACCCGGTCGTCGATCGCGTCGTTGCGCACCACTACCGCGGAGAAGAATATGGAGAACAGCAGCGTGTTGATGATCAGTGTGAACGACTGATTGGCGACGTCGAATGAGATCCAAGACCAGAGCTGGCGCTGTTGTGGAAATCCATGCAGTGGGTAATAGCGGCGCAAATTCATCAGCTTATGCCCCTGTTATATCGGCATTGCGGCCGATCGCAAGCGCGGTGCGTGTTGCGTCATTGAAAGATGATACGAGACGGGTGAGGAGTTTTTGGAATGGGAGAATCGGGCTAGCTACTTGTATTTGCCTAGTTTAAAATGTGCTCGATGCATCGTCGTCACTTGTTGCTGATCCTCGTCTTTTCGGTAGCGGTGATGTCTGTTTATTGGTTGGCAGGGACATCGGTGCCGAGTCTTGCCGGTCGGCGGTTTTATAACGAATCGGCAAGCGCGTTAGGGCGAAGAGTCACCTTCGATGCGTCCGCCTCGAAATCAAGCGAGGCGGCGAGTGTGCCAGAATTGGGGCAAGATGACGAGGCCGTCGCCGCAGGAGCCTTGCCGGGGCAGCGGATTCTTATTTTCAGAGATCGGGAGGCAATGGAGCGATTTTTGAAGCGGGCAGGGGAGCGGGTTC
>CALPMD020000128.1 GCA_943324575.2 Akkermansia muciniphila | reverse complement strand
AATGCGTAGAGCAATGCAGGATTCACCGTGCCGTCAGGACCGCACGGCGTGGCAGCGAGGATCTGGGGCACGCCCGCGGCCTGGGCAAATCCGGCAGTCATCAGCGCGGTGGAAACCAGCGGTGCCTTGCCGCCCGGAACATAAACCCCCACCCGCTCGAACGGCGTGAAGCGCTCGCCCACCGTCGCACCTTCGGCATTTTTCGCCGACCAATCCTTGCGCAGACTCCGCTTGGCGAAGGCGTGGATGTTCTTCAAACTGCGTGCAACCGCCGTCTTGGTTTCCGCAGTGACAGAAGCTTCGGCCGCCGCAAATTCCGCCTCACTGACAAACAGCGTCTTCGCCGTCAGCGTCGCGCCATCAAATCGCTGGGTGAACGTCAACAAGGCCTCGTCGCCTTTTTTCGCGACTTCCGCGATGATTTCAGTGACCAAATCGCGCGTCGCCGGGTTAGGCAAAGCGCGGCGATTGAGGCGGCGGACAAATGGCGCGTAGCCGGTATCGAGGTAGCTGAGAATCTTCATGCCGAATGGTAAAGCCCGAACATGATCGCCCCAGATCGATTCGCCAAGCCCGATCCTGCGCGAATCTTTCCCGATCACCTTGGCAAGGAGTTCCTCCTTCAGGAGGTTCTTTTGATCCCAAAATCACCGACTGAAGTCGGAACTCCCTACGCCTTCAGCAAAGCCACAGCACCGCCATTTGCGCGACGAGGATCCGCAGCAGCATCGTCAGCGGATAGACGTTGGCGTAGGCCAGCGACGAGTAGTCAGAGTTGGCCATCTTATTGGCAAAGGCCAGAGCCGGCGGATCGGTCATGCTGCCGGCCAAAACCCCGACGAGCGTGAGGTAATTCAGCTTCACCCATTTGCGACCGATGAAGCCGACGACTAACAACGGAATCATGGTGACTGCGGCACCCAGAGCCATCCAGTGCAGACCCGTGGTGGAAAAGGCGGTTTCGACGAACTTGCCGCCGGCCCCCAGCCCGACACAGGCGAGGAAAAAGATGATCCCCAATTCGCGGAAGGCGGTGTTGGCGTTGAGCGGCATGTGGATCACCAATGGCCCGATCTTGCCCATGCGACCCATCAGAATGGCAATGATCAGCGGCCCGCCAGCGAGCCCGAGGCGCAGCGGCACCGGCAGCCCCGGCAAGTTCCACGGGTAAAGCCCGAGAAAAACCCCCAGCGTGATCCCGACAAAGATCGAGGTGAAACTCGTCTCGTTTAGCTGGCGCAGCGAATTGCCCAGCACCTTGCCCGCCTGATCAATCGCGGCCTCTTCGCCCACCAGATTGAGCATGTCGCCGAATTTCAGGCGCAAGTTCGGTACCGCCGTTAGAATCATGTCCTGACGGCTGACGCGGCTGACGGTCACCCCGAAACGTTGCTCGATCTGGGTCGCGGCGATGGTCTTGCCCACCATATCCTTGTGGGTCACCACCACGCGGCGGGCGGTGAGCAAGCCCGGCGCTTTGCGCAAATCTTCGTCCACGCGGCTGCCAACACTGAATTCCGCGCGCTGCAGTTGTTCGGGCGAACCCACCGCCAGCACGCGGTCGCCTAGCTGAAGCACCGTGTCGCGCGTCGCACCTTGGGTTTGCGATTCAGATTTGCGGCGCAGCCGCGAAACAACGATGCCTTCGTCGCCCAGACCAGGAATATCCTTGATGGCGACTCCCGCGATTCTGTCGTTTTCAATCACAAAGGTCGCGCGCTGCACCTCGCTGATCCCTTCCGCCAATTTCTGTTGGAGCTGGGTCAATTCATGTTTCGGCTGAATCCGGAACACCACGCGGATGATCACCATCGCCAGGATAATTCCCAGCACCCCAAACGGATAGGCCACTGCGTAGGCCATCGACGCGAGGCCCGCCTGCTGCGCGCCATTATCCACGTTCGCCATCGCCTGTTGGGCAGCCCCCAGCGACGGAGTATTGGTAGTGGCGCCGGACAAAATACCCGTCAACACCCCGACGTCCCAATTCATCATGCGCCCCGCACCATAGGCGATCAACGCGCCGAGAAGTACCACCGCGACCGCCAGCGCATTGAGCTTCAGCCCGTCATTTTTCATCGAGTCGAAAAAACCCGGCCCCAGCTGCAGCCCCACCGTGAAGACAAACAGCACCAACCCGAACTCCTTCAAAAACGCCATCAAGTGCGGATCCAGCGACAGCCCCAAGTGCCCCAGCAACAGCCCGCTGAACAACATCCCCGCCACCCCCAGCTTCATCCCCCGGATTTTAATACTTCCCAGCAGCAGCCCGAGAATCGCCGTCAGTGAAATCACCAGAATCGGCTCGGCATGAGGGGAGACTTCTTTGATGCGCGTGAGCAATTCAACCATCCACTCATCATACCCCGTCGCTCGCGACGGGCAATGGATATGCTCTCACATCCCAAAAATCATTACCCTTTCCTCAAATCACTGGCGGCAAGCATCCATTCTTTCCGCTCGAGAAAACCTCGCGGTTACCTCGAGTAAATCGTCTTTTACCTCGAGTACAACGTGCGTTACCTCGAGTACATCGCGTGTTACCTCGAGTACAACGTGTGTTACCTCGAGTACAACGTGTGTTACCTCGAGTACGACGTACTTTTACCTCGAGTACGACCCGTGTTACCTCGAGTACATCGTGTGTTACCTCGAGTACATCGTCGTGTTACCTCGAGTACATCGCCGTTTTACCTCGAGTCCAACGGGGTGTTCCTTAAGAATCGAAACGGAGCTTGCGCCATCGGGTGATAAATCGGAATCAATGCGGGCATGAACGAAGCGGAAGTGATGAAAGCCTGCGGGGAAGAGGGGATCCGCCAGATGGTGGCGGCGTTTTACCGCCGCGTTCGCACCGATGACTTGATTGGCCCGATGTATCCGGCCGATGATTGGGAGGGCTCCGAGGAGCGACTGGCGGATTTCATGTTGTTTCGTCTGGGCAGCTCGAACCGCTACTTGGAAACGCGTGGCCATCCGCGCCTGCGGATGCGGCACCTGGGCTTCAAGATCGGCCTAGCCGAGCGTGACCGTTGGCTGGAGCTGATGTCGGCCGCGATGGAGGAAACAGCGGTGCCAGTCGCCGCGCGCGCATTTCTGGATCCATTTTTCGCCCAAGTCGCTGATTTCATGAGAAATCAGGCGGATCGATAATCGCTGCATTTTCCATTGGCGGATTGGCAGACGCCGTTGCAGGGTTCCAGCGGATTCATCGACTTATGCCAGACCCAACGGAATCGGTTATCATCGCCACGTTTAGCGCGGCGCTTTGCGCTTTTGTGCTCGCGGCGGTCGTGCGCTACCCGTTCGGGGAAAAGCCCGTGGCCGGAGCCGAGGCGGGGCCGCCCGAACTCCCCACCGGCCGAGTGGCAACGCATTTATATCGCCCGCTCGATTTGCTGGCCATCGGGTTCATTTTGGTGGTTTTTTTCTGCCTCGTCATCGCCTCGGTCCGGGCCGGCAGCAAGGCGGAGATGGAGCTGGGGTATGCCGCGCTACTCCAGTCGATCATTTTTCAATTTGGCGTCGCCGGCATCGCCACGCTGATGGTTGTGCCGCGCATTCGTGTGTCTGAATGGCTGGGCTTGAAGTGGCCGGCGTGGCACTGGATTTTTCTCATCGCGCCGATCACGGTCGTTGCGATGTGGTGCTTTTTCGGCGGGCTGCAAGCTGCGGGCTACATGAAATGGATCGAATCTTTCGGCGTCGAAACGGTCCAAGATTCGGTCAAAATTTTTCAGAAATCCAGCAATCCGATCGTGCTGGGGTTGATGGCGTTTGCAGCCATCGTCGTGGCACCGCTTTGTGAAGAAATCGTCTTTCGCGGGTATCTTTATCCGGTGATGAAAAAGTTCTCCGGGCCGTGGGTCGCAGGGTTCTGCTCCGCCCTCATTTTTGCGGCGGCGCATGGCAGCCTTGTGGCGTTGCTGCCGCTTTTCGTTTTTGGCTGCGTGCTGGTTTTCATCTACGAGAAAACGGGCTCGCTGTGGGCGCCCATCGCCGTCCATTTTTGCTTCAACGGGGCGACTGTGATCATCCAGATGGCAGTCCGTTACCTCGATTTGCCGCTGGATATCGCGCCATGAAAACCCTCCGCGACATTAGCGAAACGGCTTTGATCAAGAGCCTAGTCGGCTTGGTGCCGCGGGATCAGGACCCCATGGCCGGGCCGGGGGATGATTGCGCCGTCATTGATCTCGGTCCGCAATTTCAACACCTGCAGTTGTTGAAGACGGATGCGCTGGTTGAAAATGTCCATTTCCTGCCTGACGCCCCTGCCCGAGCGGTTGGCTGGAAGGCGGCCGCCCGGGTGGTATCCGATTTCGCCGCCATGGGCGGGCAGCCCGACCGGTTTCTGATCACCCTGGCACTGCCGCCGGAGACGGCGATCTCCTGGGCGGAAGACCTCTACCGGGGCATCGGCGATTGCCTGCAAGCGTTCGGTGGCCTGCTGGCCGGGGGCGAGACGACCCGCGTGCCCACTGGTTCCGCCGCTGTCATTTCGATCTCGGCGACTGGCAGCGTTTGTCGGGATCACCTCGTCCTGCGCTCCACGGCCAAGCCGGGCGACGCGCTCTTTGTCACCGGCATGCTCGGCGGCTCGATCCAAGGCAGGCACCTCGATTTTATCCCGCGCCTCCGAGAGGCGGAGTGGTTGGTGAGGAATCAAAAACCCACGGCGATGATGGATCTTTCCGACGGCTTGGCACAAGACCTTCCCCGCCTCGCCAGCGCGTCGGGCTGCGGTTTTGTGGTCGACGAAGCCGCCCTGCCGCTCAACCCCGGCTGCACGGCGGCGCAAGCACTCCGCGATGGCGAGGATTTTGAAATCCTCTTCACACTGGCCGCTCCACAGACGACCGAATTGGTGGCCGCTTGGCCTGCCTTTTTTCCAGAACTCTCTTTGACTTGTATCGGCCGGATTGTGGAGGCCGGTTCTGGCGACATGCTGGAAGGGGGATGGGATCATTTTGCGGGTT
>CALPMD020000127.1 GCA_943324575.2 Akkermansia muciniphila | reverse complement strand
GGTGGGATCAAAGGCGGGGTTAAGTATGGAAGCACGGACGCGTCGGCCAGCAAGGTGAAAGAGGGAATCGTAACGGTTCAGGACTTCAATGCCACGATCGCCCACGCCCTCGCGCTGCCTTATGACACCATCGTGGTATCGCCCACCAAGCGGCCTTTCAAGATGGCCGACCAGGGATCGCCGGTGACGAGCCTCTTTGGCTGAGTCCTTCGTGGATGGGGAGTTTGCGTAGGTGTGAGGAGTCTCGTTTGGGGAGTGCCGACGCGGGAATGCGCCGTTTGCCGACTGAAGTCAGCGCTCCACCTTGGCGACGATTTGCTCCATTGCTTCCATGTTCGCCTCCAGTGCTCTGACAAAGGCAAACTGGTTGCGGCAGCGGTCGAGGTTGTGGTGGGGGCGCTTGATTTTGAAATAGGTGTCGCCGTTGAGGTAGTCGGTGAGGAAGCGGATTCCGCATTCCAGCGTCAGCAGCTTGCCTGAGAAGGCGAGGTTGTCGCGCTCGGCTTGGTTGAGGAAAGTGGCGGTGGAAAGGTAGCCGCGCACCAAGGATTCGAAGCGATCCAGGCGGACCCCGATTTCCTGCAGCTCCGTGTCATCCTCGCGCGTGGTGGGTGCGGCGGTGCGGACCATGTCGCCGAAGTCGTAGAGCGCGCAGCCTGGCATGGTCGTATCCAGATCGATCACGCAGATGCCCTCTGCCGTGGTTTCGTCTAGCAGGACGTTGTTGAGCTTGGTGTCGTTGTGGGTAACTCGTTCTGGGATCTCGCCGGAGGCCAGTAGATCCGTCACGCGCGAACAGTCCGCAGCTCGGGCGCGGGCGAATGCGATCTCGGCCTGTAACGCAGCAGCGCGTCCGGCGCTGTCTCGTTGGATTGCCGTTTCCAGATGGATCAGGCGTTGCGGAGTGTTGTGGAAGTCGGGGATGGTTTCGTGGAGCCGCTCGCCGCCTAGGTCGGCGGTGAGTTTCTGGAATTCGCCGAATGCCCTCGCCGCCTGATAGGCCTGTTCGTTAGATTCGACTTCATCATAGCCCCGTGCTCGTTCGATGAATGGGTAGGTCCGCCACAGGTTGCCGTCCTTGTCGATGGCGTAGGGCTTGCCATCTAATGCGGGAATGCAGGTGAGCGTGCGGCGGTGTGCCTCTGGGTGGCCGTCCGCCAGTAGCCGATCCAGCGCGTGGCGTGTCACCCGCGAGACGTTTTCCATCACATGGACAGCGTTGGTGAACACCTGCGAATTGATCCGCTGGTGAATGTAGCGGATCGGCAAGCCCGCCTGATCATACCATGCGCAATAGGTGTCATTGATGTGCCCCGAGCCAAAGGCCTGCGCCTCGACAAAGTCGGCGCGCATTTGGAAAAGGGCAGAGATCGCGCGGAGATCGTGCATGGGCCGTGCCTGTGTTAGGACAAGTCTGCAGGATACTCGCCCGTTTCGATCAAGTGACGAATCGAGGCGACCACGTGCTGCTTATCCTCGGGGTAGGTGACCCCGAACCAGTGACTGGTCGTGTTCAGCACGGCGCAATCGGCCTTGCCTTGACTGATCAAGGCATCGACCACGGTCGGGATATAGCATTCGGATTTGACGACGTGCCCGAAATCCTTGAGGAAGCCGGAAAATTCGGTCTCGAGGTGTTGATAGAAGTCAGGGGTAAATGCCCAGAAATTCATCGACACGGGCGAGTTCTGGCACACTTCCTTGCGCTCGCCGTTGAGGGCGTTGCCGCGGACCACGCCGTCGGCTTCGCGTTCGATTTTCACATACTCCTCGACGCTGCTCAGCAGACCGTCTTCGTTGCGGGTGCAGATGCCGCGGTTGACATCGCCGTGATCGGAAAGGGTGTTCATCAGCGGGTAGCCAATCATCGCATAGTGCGCCTTGTCACTCGAGGCTTGCGGGGCGGTTAGGAATGCGGCCGCACGTTGGTAGGCATCGCTGCCATAGAAGTCATCGGCATTGATCACGGCGAAGGGTTCCTTCACCAAGTGACGGGCAGCGCGGACGGCGTGGGCGGTGCCCCACGGCTTGGCGCGATCGGCCGGAACGCTGAAACCCTCTGGCAGGTCGTCGAGATTTTGAAACGCATAGTCCACCTGGATGCGGTCGGCAAAGCGCGCGCCGACGCCCTGTTTGAACGCCTCGGCAAAATCCTCGCGGATGATGAAAACCACCCGACCAAAGCCGGCGCGGATGGCATCGTAGACGGAGTAGTCTAGCACCGTTTCCCCATTCGGGCCCATCGGGTCCATTTGTTTGAGGCCGCCGTAACGGCTGCCCATTCCGGCAGCGAGAACAAGGAGTGTGGGTTTCATGAATTATTGGAAAGTGTGACCGCGCCGCAGACGCATCGGCGGTTCAAGAACAACTCTCTGTTGCCAATTGCGCGGCCTTCTGGCAATCCCTGATATCGAAAAGTCACCGCCTGAGGAAGACGGGCCCTCTCGCCCGAATGAGAAAATGGCGACGACTAGGTCGCAGCTTCTTGTTAGCCCTTTGAAATCCGCAGTTGGGCGAGCGGCAGAAGTGCTTAAGGGGTGGGCACCGCTGGATCGCCATCTTCCATCGGCCATTCCGCTTTCGGCAGGATTTGTTCGCCTTAAGGATGGTCTGCTTGGATGGGTAAAATTCAATCTTGAATGGGTAAAAGTTGTTTTACCCATCCACAAACTTGTTTTACCCATCTAAAATCTAATTTTACCCATCCGAAAAACCGTTTTACCCGTCCCAAAACCTGTTTTACCCATCGGAAAACCCGATTTACCCTTCCAAAATTCAATTTTACCCATCGAGTCATTGATGGCAGAAGCCGGTTATCTCCAGATTACGGCCTGGGGAGGCTTGCTCGATTGCCTTACAGCGCTTCGGGTTCGTCCTTCTTTCCGCGCCCGCCGCGCTCTCTACGCTGGGGTGCTTGGGGGCTTCCGTTTGATGGCTGCGGTTGTGCTTGTTGGCCGCTACCGAAGGATGGCGCGGCGGGACGTTCAGCCGTGGGCAGGGATTCCTGACGGTTGCGGCCGAAGGGCGAAGTCCGCGGGGCGGGCGCGGTCGGAGCTTGCTGGCGGTAGCCGCCGGAGGGAGTCGCTTGTTGCTGCGCTGGCTGGGCCGGGGACTCTTGGCTGGGTTGCGGCGCAGATTGCGTCACGAGCTGCTGGTTGTAGCGGGATGGGCGGCTGTGGTCTTCCCGCGGGGATGGATTGCCCCAAGTTGGCTGGGTCGCTTGGGTACGGTTATAGCGGTTTTGCCTTTCGCGTGGGCTGTAGGAATTACCGGATGGGCGGTAGCTTTGGCTGCTCGGCCGTTCGTAGGAGCCTTGGCCGCCGAAAATGTTGGCCGACTGGCGCGGTTCGGGCGGTCTGCCGTAGTTGCTGGGGCGCTGTTGGACTTGTCTGGCCCAGCTGTAATTGGAACGGCGATAGGATGATTCGCGGTCGCGGTAGTTGCTGATGGTGATGTTGGTCACGTGGCGGGGCGGGCTGATGTAGCTTCTGCCCGGCCTCCAGCCGCAGGGGTGGGGCGCGCCGTACACGACCACGGGGCGGTAGCCGACGGGGTAGTAGCCATTCAAATAGGGATCGTAATAGCAGCGGCGCTGGTAATCGTAGTAGCTGTGGCAGCCGGGATCGTAGCCCCAGCGCGAATCCCCCGTGCCAACGAAGATGGAGGTGGAAAACGAGCTGCCGCCGTAACCGTAACCTGTGCCGTAACCCACGCTGGAGCTGGAGGCGTAGGAGGGGTTGTAATAAGGGTCGTAGGCGCAAGAGGTGAACGCGAGGGCGACCATACCACCCGCCAGACAGAGAAGAGAATTCTTCATGCAAGTAGAACGCCACCTGCTGAGAAATTAGCCAATCAATTTTTTAGAAATCGCATGACGGCGACTTGCCATGAGTTGACAGGGGAAGGGATCTTCGGTTTCCTCGGGTCTTCCGCTTTATGACTCCTTCAAACGCACCGATTTTGGTTACCGGCGGGGCCGGCTACATTGGCTCCCACACCGTCCGTCTTCTTGCTGGCCAAGGCCGTAAGATCGTCGTGCTCGACAACCTAGTGTTCGGTCACGAGCAAGCGATCGTTGATCCTTCCGTCGAGCTGGTGGTCGGCGATGTGGGCGACCAGGAACTGGTGCGCGCGCTGTTTGCCAAGCACCAGTTCGGCGCGGTGATTCACTTTGCCGCCTACGCCTATGTCGGCGAGTCAGTGACCAATCCGCTGAAGTACTACCAAAACAACACGGCCGAGCCAATCAAGCTGCTGCAAGTGATGCAGGAAGCGGGCTGCAAGGTTTTCGTTTTCTCCTCCACCTGCGCGACCTACGGCGTGCCGGACAAACTGCCGATCACCGAGACCAATCAGCAGAAGCCGATCAATCCCTACGGCATGAGCAAGCTGATGGTGGAGCACATCCTGGCGGATTGCGACACGGCGTGGGGCCTGCGTAGCGCCTGCTTGCGCTACTTCAACGCCAGCGGCTGTTCGCCCGACGGACTCATCGGCGAAGATCACAATCCGGAAACCCACCTCATCCCGCGGGTGATGATGGCAGTGACGGGCGAGATCGATCACCTCGAAGTTTTCGGCACCGACTACGACACGCCGGACGGCACTTGCATCCGCGACTACATCCATGTCGAAGACTTGGCCGATGCTCACGCGCGTGCGCTCGACCACCTTGCGGCAGGCGGCGATTCCGTCCGCTGCAATCTAGGCACCGGTGTCGGCGTCTCCGTGAAGGAAATCATTTCCGCCGTTGAGGCAGTCAGCGGCAAGACCGTGCCCGTGAAATACGGCCCGCGGCGCGAGGGCGACCCCGCCTCGCTGGTGGCCGATCCAGCGCTGGCCAAGGAGCTTCTCGGCTGGGTAGCCAGCCGCAAAGACATCCGCGACATGGTCGGCCCGGCGTGGATCTGGACAACGGGTCCCAAAGGCGGCCGCTACCCCCAAAACACGGGTGTGGCCTAGTCGCGACGGATTGACATTGC
>CALPMD020000126.1 GCA_943324575.2 Akkermansia muciniphila | reverse complement strand
GCTGCCTTCATCCCGATCAACCGCGGGGCGGATTTTTTCGACCGTTTCGCCCACGATGCCGAATCGAATGTGTTATCCACCACGAGCTGGAACAACTACTCCATCGGTGCGCTGCAGTGCGCCATGCGGCTAGACGTCACGCAGGTGCAAAGTTCGAGTAACTCCACCCCGACGATGCTGCGGTTTGGATATTACATCCCGAACGGCAACCGCGCCTCCATCAACTTGCCGCTCACTTCAGAGGTGATGTCCAGCCTTCCCGCGGGCTATGTCAAAGTCTGCAACGAAAACCAAAGCTATACCTTTTCGGATTCCGTGGATGTCGCCTACGGGGCGAGTGGTGGCTACACCTTCAGGCAGGGACTTGCCGGGGCGATCAGTTTCAACAACGCCACTTTCGGCGATCCCTTGGTGGGTACTCTGAAGGCGGGCTATTGGCGGCCGCGGTCGCCGTTTGAAGTCAGAGCGCTGCCATCGGGCAATCGCTGCATCGCCGTGTACCCCCAGCGGATCCCCGCCTTGCTGGCAGCTATGGGCGCGGCAAGCCCTGCCATCAACCACTCGCTCGTCGTCAATGTCGACTACTCGGTGACCGGCTTGAACAATCCCCTCATGAGGCCATCCATCCCATGCACCGACAACGACTATGGATTGATCCTCAGTGAATGCGCCGATCTAACGGCATTCACCAAAGGATTCTCGCTGGTCACGAATCTACGACTCTACATCGGCGATGATTTTAACGTCATGGCCGCCACACCACCTTCGGGTTACACCCCAAGCGGCACCTATTATCCGCCTTGCTCATTGTTCGCGCCAGAGAGGAGATACGGGGTCGATGCCGATCCTTTTGCGGTAGCTCTTAGCGGCCAGATTGGATCTCTCGCCAGCGATTCGGAGATCAATCCGGTGCGACCCTTGGATTCCAAAAATCTCAGCGGCTCTGCGATGGCAGCCAATCGAATCAGCGTCAACCTGCGACCGATTCATCACCCAGCGGAATTGCCGCCGATCACGATGATGAACTGGCTGATCCTCCTCGAAGAACGCCGCAATGAATTCAACTAACGGCCGAGACTTAATCCTCGACGTAAAGGATGCGTCCGCAGTCTTCGCACTGGGCGATTTCTCTGCCGGACTGGGCTTTCATCACCGTGGAGGCGATGAGCTTCATGTGGCAGCCCTCGCACTTGCCGTCGCGCATTGGCACGACCGCGCGACCGTCCTTGGTTTTCATCAACCGCACATAAAGCGGTATGAGGCTATCCGGGACATTCGCGGCGAGTTTTTCGCGTTGTGCGAGAACCTCGAGGCGCTCGGCCTCGGTCCGCGCATGGCGCTGGGCGATTGAGGTGAGATCTTCTTCAACCAACTTGCGGGTATTAGCCAAGGCGGCTTCGGCGGCCTGCTGGGCCTTGCGGAAACTGTCGACCTCGTCCATCGCCTCGAGCTCCTTGGTTTCAAAATCGTCCAACTCCTTTTCGTAGCGGACGATTTCATGGCCCAATGCCACAAATTCCTCGTTTTTGCGGGTTTCGAATTGCTGCAATTTCAGGCGCTTGATCGTCGTGCGGCGCGTCTCGGCGTCGAGTTCGATTTTTTTCACCCGCAGTTCGCAGTCGAGCAGTGCCTGATGGGCGCGGGCCACTGCGGCCTGGTCGCCCGCGAGTTTTGCCTTCGCCCGTGCTTCGTCCTGTGGCAGTTTTTCGAGATCCTTGGCCAGCGCTAATAAGCGGCGATCACGGTCTTGGAGAATGAGCAGCGCACGAACTTCATCTTGCATGGCTCTTGGTTAAACGGCCCGCCGCTCCTTCGCAAGGATTGCTTGCAGCAAAGCGACAGAAGATCTTGCAGCAACAGGTTAGATTTCCACGCTTTAGGATTTGAAATCTGGAAATTCCGGTCATTCTTCCCCCATGTCAGACAGTCGCTTGTCCATTCCCCAATACGCCATGGCGCTCGCTCATGTTGCCAGCCTGCGGTCGGAGGATCCCTTTCGCAAAGTCGGCGCGGCCGCGCTGGACTTCGACAACCGGGTCATCGGCACCGCCTACAACGGTCTCGCACCGGGCTACAATCCGCCGCTCGGATTTTGGGATGACCGCGAAGCGCGGCAGAAATTCATGCTCCACGCCGAGGTGAATCTTTGCAGCCTGTTTCGCCGCGGCGAGGCCAAGATCGTAGCCACCACCACCATGCCCTGCACCGCCTGCATGCAGACGCTTTGCGCCTACGGTATTAAGGAAATTTACTACCGCGACATCTACAACGTCTCGGATGCGCCCGAGATCGCAGCGCTCTATCAGGTCAGGCTGGAGCAGGTGACCGACTACCCGCTCGGACTTTGAAGCCGGACCGGCCAGGGATTAAGCGAGCGGCTGCACGTTTGGCACCGATGGGCCACTGGCTTGGGCAAAGTGGGTCTTCGCCCGCGGCATCAGGGTGCCGAGGATCAAATCGGCGAGTGGCAGGACCACGTTGAAGTTTTTGTGCATGTAGCGGTGATGCAACAAATGGTGGCCATTGAGCTTGCGGAACCACCAAGGCTTTTCAACCCGGCGCGCCTTCGGCAAATGCATGCACCAATGGATGTACTCGTAAAAGCAGTAGTAAAAAGTGAAGGCGCTGGCGCCACCGATCACAAACGCCCACTCCCTAGTTAGCCAGGAGAGCAGCGCGAAAGGCGTTGCGCCGAGGATGACCAAGACAGGACCATTCCACCAAGCCATCGGGATGGTTTCCTTATCCTTTTCGTCGAGGAGGTGGTAAGTGCGGTCCGCCTTGAAGGTCTGGTGATGGACCACGGCGTGCGCTTGGAAGGCGTAGCGGAAATTCCAAACCGGGCGATGCATCACGTATTTGTGAAGCGTCCATTCAAAAAATGAGGCGAATACAATGCCAACGACAAGGCCCGCGAGGCACCAGAGGATGAATAAAGTCATAAGGTTAGTGAAGACTGGGTTGCCAGACGGTCGGGGAGGTATACCCCTCGACGGCCACTGGCAAGCGCGATCGTCACTTCACGACCCTGCCGCCCAGCGAGAGGATGCGGGCATTGCCCTTGGCCGCCTCGGCTTCGGGGATATTGCCGTCGCGGACGTACATCTGGGAAAGGCTGGTCCAGGCGAGCAAGTCGTTGGGCTGGAGCGTGACCGACTGGAGGCCGCAGCCGATGGCTTCCTTGACATGGCCGGTCTTGAGCAGGGCCATGCCGAGCGCGTGCCAGCCGTCGAAAAACGTCGGATCGATGGCGACGCAGCGACGGTAAAGCGGGATGGCTTCATCGAATTCGCCAACGGCGAGGTGGCCGTTGGCGTCGTCGAAGAGGTCTTGGATGTCTTCGTAAGCGGACATGGGAAAAGGGCGGGTGGTGTTTGCCCTTACCGGACCTTGCTTTCGGATCAGCGCTTGTCGAGTTGCTCGACCTTCGCGGCCTCGGTGCGGGCGGCGATCCACGACATGAAAGCGATGGTTTCGTTTTCGTTGGCGCGGGAGGCGACTTCGCTGTCGATATTGGCTGCGGCGTCGGCTTTCTTGATCACTTCGCGCTTGGCGACGTAGAGGATGAAAGAGCGATCCGCTTCATTGATCACATCGGCGAGTGTGCCGGGATCGACGTTGCGGGCAACGGTGAAGAGGTTCTTCGGTTGCGTGGCTTCCTCAGGCTTCGAGGTGCTGGTAATCGCAGAGAATGCCTTGGACTCGGTGATTCCGGCTTCCTTGGCGGCTTCGGTGAATGATTTGCCAGCGGCTAGAGACGCCTTGATCTTGGTTGCCGCGTCATTAGCAGCGGCTTTCATCGCTTCGAGTGCCTTTGCGGAAATGTACTGGGCGCGTGCGTCGTCGCGTGCTTCCTCGTAGGTCTTGGTGCGGGATTTTTCCTCACCATCAATGCGGGCGATCACCCATTGATTCTCGCCGATGGCGATGGGCTGGGAGATTTTCGACACGGGGTCGGTGGTCGGCTCCATGTGGAAAAGTTCGTCCGCGAGTTTGCTGCCTTTGCTGGAAGCACGGAGTTTGACATCGAGCTGCTGCGGTGGAGCGCTGCGTGGGAAGAAGTCCGTGGTTTTGACCTCCCACTTGTTCTGCTTGGCGAGTTCCTCCAAGCCGGAGCCTTTTTGCTGCTCCAATTGATAGGAGAAATCGTCCACCAAAGTGTCGAGTTCGAGTTGTTTTTTGCGGCACTCTTCGGCGTATTCAGCCGCGCGTTTGGCCTTCGCGTCCTCCTTGGCCTTGGCAGTTGCCTTTTTCGCTTCGTCGCTGGCAGCGGCATCGGCAATGGAATCCACAACCGCATCAGCTTTGGGTTCGGGCGGCAGGCTAGGAGTAGCGATGATGTAAGTGAACTTGCGACGAGGCTCGGTGGTGAAGGAGTCGGAGATCGTCTCCCAGTACTTTTTGATTTCCTCTTCGGTCGCTTGGATTTTCTCCTTAAATGGCGCAAGCTCCAGCTTGGCAACTTCGCCGCTGATCTGCTGGTTTTGCAGGGCGAGATCCTTCGCCACGGCGTCGCGGTCGGCGCTCAGGCCGGCACCAACGATGGCGTTGATTTTCTTGGAGGCGAGTACGTCAGCGGCGAGTTCGCGCAGATCCCGCTCAGTCATGCCGAGGCGGCCCATGCCTTTTTCGATGAAGTTGCGGTATGCCTCGGGATTGAATTGGCCTTCAGGTCCGGCGAAGACGCGGAGGCTGCGCAGGTAGGCGGAGACTTCCTCTTCGCCTGGGTAAACGCCGAACTCCTCTTTCGCTTGGCGAATGATCATGCGTCCGACGAAGAATTTCTCGGCCGCGTTTTCCTCGCTGGTCGCACCGCTGGATAGGCCCATCAGGAATTGATAGAGGCCGAAATCACCCGCGCTGGCGAGGTTGCGGGTCAGTTCGAACGAGCCGGTGCCGAGGCTGCGGTACTCTTTGTCGTCGTAGGTGCGACCCGCGATTTTCATGACGGCGTGACCCCCACTCATGTTTCCCACGGACTGGGTAT
>CALPMD020000125.1 GCA_943324575.2 Akkermansia muciniphila | reverse complement strand
GGGCATCACGTTTGAAGGGGTCGCCTTCGATTCCCGCAGCCACCGGCTGATGGTCGCGGATCAGGCGAAGGGCCCCTCCAGTCAATTTGCGGATTCGGCCGCCGCCGGTCAGGCATTCGGCGGGCTCGCAGCGGTCAACGCGGGGTTTTTCACCCCCGAAGGCCAACCGCTCGGCCGCGTCGTCAGTGCAGGAAAGCCGGTGGGTACCTGGAACAACGCCTCATCGCTCGGCAGCGGCCTGTGGTTTGAAACGGCTCTTGGAAGCAGTGCCATCACCCGCCGCGGCAATGTCAGCGGCGCTGTCCGCGAATTAATTCAAGCCGGCCCCTTGTTGATTGAAAATAGCCACAGCATCGCTGGCCTTGAAACCACCAAAGTCAGCGCCCGCACCGTGATCTTGTGGGACGGCGGCACGCATTGGTGGATCGGTTGCAGTTCGCCATGCAGCTTGGATGCACTCAGCCAAGCCCTTGCCAGCGTTCAACCCGCCGGATGGCCAGTCCGCCACGCGCTCAATCTCGACGGCGGCCGCTCCTCCGACCTCTGGGTCTCGGGCAACGTCGCTGGCGGACCCATTCTGATCCGGCCGCCGTGGAATCGCCCGGTGCGCAATTTCCTAGTGCTCCTGCCACGCTGATTTACAGGTTTCGTCACGCCACAAAACGATGATTGGACAGCTTCGCTGAGGGTGGTAACTTTTCATATTCTGAATCCTTCCATAAATATCATCCGGCGGCCGATTCACCTTCTCGGGCTAGCCACCAGCATCGGCTTGGTCGCCTGTGTCTCGGATCAGCAGACTGGAAAAAGCCCTCTGACCAGCGCCCTGACCCAAATTTCCAAGCTGTCGGCCAAGGTCCAGCCACCCACAGTTAGAGTCGTGAAGGTTCGCGAAAAGGATCTCAAGACTCTGCCCAGCGGACAAGAACGCGCGCAGGCGTACGCGAATCGCCACCTGATCCAACTGAGTTTAGCCGGTGGCACCGTTGATTTTAAAGAGTCGGCCCTGCCCCAAGCTGGCGGAGAAATGGATGGCAGCCTGCTGCCACCCAAGGCCCCCTGAGTCGCAGATTCCACCGAGATCCGAAATTCCTGTCTTGATGCCACGCCCTTGATGAAGATGATTTCCCGCATGTCATGCTTCCCTTGTGTACGAATCACCGCACTCGCATTCACTGCCGCGTTGATCACCGCCTGTGGCGGAAACCCGACACCCGTCATGCAACCGTCGGCGACCGGTAAAGTACGAGCCCCGTCTGCAGTAGTTCCGGCGAATCGTCCGCCTGCGGTCGCCGCAGAGAGCGCGATCGTGATCGATGTCGTGAGCGGCCGAGTGCTCTTTGCGAAAAATGCCGACACCCAGCGAGCGGTCGCCAGCACCCAAAAAATCATCACCGCCCTCTGCGTTCTGGACGCCGGTAACATTGATAAACCCGTGACCATCCAAGCTGTCGATGGAGCCTGCGAGCCGACCAATCTCAACCTTAAATCCGGCGAAATCTATCCGCGCCGCGAGTTATTGAAGGTCTTGATGGTCAAAAGCGCCAACGACGTGGCCCGTGCCCTCGCTCGCGATGTCGGCGGCAACCAAGAGTCTTTCGCCGCACTGATGAATAGCAAGGCAAGCTCCTTGGGCATGCGGAATTCCAAGTTCTCGAACCCGAACGGTCTGCCGATGGCCGGCCAATACTCGACAGCACGCGACATGGCGATCGCCGCCCGCGCCGCGTACCGCAGCCCGCTGATCCGCTCCATCACGGCTACCAAGTCCTTCAAGTTTAAGTTCAATAACGGCAACACACGCCTGATCGTAAACACCAACCACCTTCTCAAGTCGGTTCCATATTGCGACGGTCTGAAAACCGGCACTACCAATGCCGCCGGCCGCTGCTTGGTGGCCAGCGGTTCGCTCAATGGCCGCTCGGTCATCGTGGTCGTCTTGAAATCCAACACGCCCAACGTCTGGAAAGATGCCACCAAGTTGCTGGGTTGGGCGCTCGAGCGTCCTGCCTCCAACATTTGATTGGCACCTCCTGTCGCGCCGATGCCCAGCCCCGCCGAGTCTCTGCGCCAGCTTGCCGCTGCGGGCTTACTGCGTGCCCAGCGCCCGCTCGACTCGCCGACGGGCGTAGAGGTGATCCGCGATGGTCGCCGCCTCTGGAACTTCGCATCGAACGATTACCTCGGCCTCGCACGACATCCGGAGATCGAAGCCGCCATGATCGAGGGCGTGCAGCGCTTCGGCGCAGGAGCGGCCGCCTCACGTCTCGTCTGCGGCACCCTGCCCCCCCATCGCACCTTGGAAATCGCTATCGCCGAGGCCAAGCAAACCGAGGCCGCGCTGACCTTCTCTTCGGGGTTTGCCACTGCGCTCGGCGCCCTTCCCGCAGTGGTGGGCAAATCTGACTTTATCATTCTCGACAAACTTTCCCACGCTTGTCTGGTCGATGCCGCCCGCCTTTCCGGCGCGACCCTGCGCGTTTTCCCCCACAACGATCTGGAAAAACTCGAGCGCCTGCTGCTCACGACGCGGGCCAAAGCACCGACCGCGCGTATTCTCGTGGCTACCGAATCGGTCTTCAGCATGGATGGCGATTGCTGCCCACTGCGCGAAATAGTCGATCTCACCGAAGCCTATGACGCGCTGCTGTTGCTCGACGAAGCCCACGGCTTTGGGGTTCTGGGCGAAAATGGTATGGGGCTGGCCGAGCAAGAAAATCTCCAGCATCGAATCACCTTTCAAATGGGCACCCTGAGCAAGGCGGCCGGTCTATCAGGCGGCTATCTCGCCGCATCCCAAGACTGGATCGACCTGCTCACCAACCGCGCCCGATCCTTCATCTATTCCACCGCACCGCCACCGGCGCTGGCACATGCCGCCCACGCCTCGCTCGGGCTGATCCGTTCGCAAACTGGCAAAAACCTGCGCGCCAAGCTCCAGTCCAACATCGCTCGCTTCGCCGCTCACGGCACGCCGATTGTCCCTATCGTGCTAGGTAGCAATCAAGCCGCATTGGCTGCGGCGACTGCCTTGGAGCATGCCGGATTTCTCGTCCCAGCCATCCGCTACCCGACCGTGCCACGCGGAACGGCCCGGCTGCGCATCAGCCTGTCCGCCGCGCATGACCCGACAACCTTGGATCTTCTGGCCACCGCGCTCGAGGGCGTGACGGCCTAGGCATGGTTGGACGCCAGCGGCGAAGGGACTGAGATCACCTGCATCCCCGCCGTCCGCGCCGAAATAATTCCGGCGGGCGCATCTTCCAGCGCAAGGCAACGCTCTGGGGCCACCCCCAGCAATTGCGCCGCTTTGAGGAATATATCCGGAGCCGGCTTACCGTTGACCACGTCATCTGCCGTGACCACTTCATCAAACCAGTCGGAAACGCCAACGATCTGTAGGGTTTTTTCGATCACCATCCGCGAGCCACCGGTCGCAATCGCCATCGGCACCTTGCCGCGCAGGCTTTCTGCAAACTCGGCCACCTCTTCGATCAAGGTGACCAAGTGGAGACGCTTGAGGAAACATTCCCGCTTGGCCATGGCCACCGCCATGGGATTGAGCTTGAGATCATATTCATCATTGAGCTCCACCACGATGTCGATCGTCGGCCGTCCGCCCATTGCGAAGAACACGTCTTCTTTGAAAATTCCGCCCGCTCCGTAGATTGCTAGCGCTTCGCACCACGCGTCGAAGTGCAACGACATCGAGTCAACGAGCGTGCCATCACAATCAAAAATCACTGCGTCATAGCCCGTCGTGGGCAGGGGGAAGGGGCCAATTTTTGCCATATGCGGTGCACATCTAAACGCTCCTGATCGGTTTGACAAGAGTTGTCAGGAAAATCTAACAATTTTTCCCCGAAGGCTTACGCCGCATTCCGTCGTCACGATTAAAGAGAGCAAGGGGCGAATTCAAGTGGCTAGCGCAATCGGGAAGGTTGGCAATGGGCCAGGGGCTGTGTGAGGCTTCTGGTTCAATCGCCAAACCGAACCGAAAGCCATATGAACCACTACAGCCGCCTGACCCGAGAGCAACGTTACACCCTTGAAGCCATGAAGCGCAACGGGGCGTCCCAAAAAGAAATCGCCGCCGCCATTGGGAAGCACCCATCGACGGTGAGCCGCGAATTTCGCCGCGCCGGAATGACTTCCGGGAGCTACTGTTTCGTGGCGGCCCAGGAGCACGTCCAATCCAGGGAGTGGAAGGGACGCCGCATTGATCCAGAGCTCTGGAAACTCGTTGAGCTCAAGATCCGCGAGGAACAGTGGAGCCCTGAGCAGATCAGTGACTGGCTCGCCAAGCACTCGTTGGGACAGGTAAGTCACGAGACGATCTACCAGCACATCTACCGCGACAAACAAGCGGGAGGCACGCTCCACAGTCATTTTCGGCATCGTTGCAAATCCTACCGCAAGCGTGGTTCCGGGAACGAACGGCGTGGAAGACTCAAGGATCAGGTGATGATCGACCAGCGTCCCGGCGTGGTGGACGAACGGTCCCGCTTGGGAGACTGGGAAATGGACACCGTAATCGGACGTCCGGGCGGGCCGGTGTTGGTCACGATGGTCGAGCGGGTGAGCCGATACACCCTCATCGCGCTGGCGGCCAGCAAGGAAGCTGTCGCTGTGGGTGGTGCGATTCTCAGCGCCATGCATCCGCATCGCGAGAAGGTCCTCACCATGACCTACGACAACGGCAAGGAGTTCGCCCATCACGCCCTGCTTGCCGACTTGCTCGAGGCCGCCGCCTATTTCGCCCATCCCTATCATTCATGGGAACGAGGTCTCAACGAGAACACCAACGGCCTCATCCGCCAGTATTTCCCCAAGGGCAGCTGCTTCGCGAAGCTAACCGATGAGGAGGTGGCCCGGGTCCAGGACAAGCTGAACTCACGTCCGAGAAAATGCCTCGACTATGCCACCCCAAATGACATCTTCGCCGCGCCACCCCCGATTGCGCTGGCCGCTTGAATCCGCCGTCAAAAACGGAACCCGCAAAAATTG
>CALPMD020000124.1 GCA_943324575.2 Akkermansia muciniphila | reverse complement strand
TTTTTACCAATCTCCACGGCACCGGTGGCCACATCAACGTGCCGATGCTGCGCGAGTTCGGTTTTGAGGTTCTCACGGTTCCTGAGCAGGACGTGCAGGATGGTCGCTTCCCGACGGTGGAATCGCCGAATCCGGAAAATGCGCCTGCGCTCAAAATGGCCATCGACCTCGCTGAACAATCGGGCGCAGAGATTGTGATCGGCACCGATCCCGATGCCGACCGCATGGGCGTCGCTGTCCGCGATGCGGCAGGGAAGATGGTGCTTCTGACGGGCAACCAGATCGGCTCGCTGATGGCGTGGTATCGTTTGAAGACCTGCTTTGAGCTCGGCTGGCTGACCAATGCCAACCGCAACCGCGCACTGCTGGTGAAAACCTACGTCACCACCGAGCTCCAGCATGCCATCGCCGACGGCTTCGGGGTTGGTATCGTCGATACACTCACGGGCTTCAAATACATCGCCGCGAAATTGCGCAAATACGAGGAGGCGATTCCTGCCGACAAAAAGGGCGACTACCGCTCGCTGACTGAAGCACAGACTCGCGCGCTGCGTCTCGAATACTCGCGCTTCTTCGTCTTTGGCGGCGAGGAAAGTTACGGCTACCTCGGCTCCGATGCGGTTCGCGATAAGGACGCGAACGGTGCCGCCTTAATGTTCGCTGAAGTCGCGGCTTACGCCAAATCGGTTGGCAAAACGCTGCCCGCGCTGATGGATGATATTTACACCGAGTACGGTTACTATTTGGAGATTGGTAAATCGCTGGTGCTCGAAGGTGCGGATGGCGCGGCAAAGATCCAAGCACTCGCGAACTCCTACGCGGATAGCCCGCCGGAGGTGGTCGATGGTTCGGCAGTTGTCCGCGTTCGCGATTTTGCCAAACAAGACCTCTTCGACCAAGAAGGCGATCTGTTGCCGAAGGAGAAGATGCTGTTTGTCGATCTGGCCGACGGACGTTCTTTTGCCGTCCGCCCATCAGGCACCGAGCCGAAGATCAAGTTCTACCTCTTTGGTAAACACACTCCTGGCGGCGACCTTTCGGCGGACAAGGTCAGCGTCAAAGCGGGGCTGGACTCCCTGTGGAGCTGGATCGAAGCCGACGCCGCAAAGCGCTGATTCACTTTTAAGCTTTACCTGAGCGCTAGATGAGTGCAATCTGCTTGGATGAATAAGAAAAATCTTAAACTCCTCAGCAATCTTTGCTTCGTCCTCGGCTTCGCATCCATTATCGGCTCTATCGCGATCTGGTACACCACGGGCGGAACAACTCCAGAGACGGTGGCGCACGCCGAACGCTTTGGCATTTTTGTCGGATTGTGGGCCCCGACGTTTCTGATTCTTTCGAACCGCTTTGACCGCTACGCCGACCGTGTGGCTTGATGCTGCATAGGTCTTATAGGACCTATAGGACCTATAACGAATGCCTGCCGCGCTTCTTTTAGAAGTCTAGAGCCTGTCACGAACTCGGCCAGATGACGCAAAAAACGCCCGTCTCTATTGAAGAGACGGGCGCTTGTAGGAGTTTGCGTCGCAACGCTTATTCGCCGAGGCCGAAGCGGACGAAGCGAGTGACGGTGAGAGTATCACCGAGCTCCTTGCCCTTGGCTTCGAGCAAGGCGGAAACCTTGATGTCGGAGTCTTTCACGAAACCTTGCTCCAGGAAGCAGCTTTCAGCGAAGAACTTGCCGATCTGACCCTTGAGGATGTTCTCGATGATGTTCGCTGGCTTACCCTCGGCGGTGAGGCGGGTGCGGAAGATGTCCAGCTCGTTGTCGACCACCGATTGCGGGATGTCATCGCGGGACAGGCCCTTCGGCGCGCAAGCAGCGATGTGGAGGGTGAGGTCCTTGATGAGCTCCTTGAAGCTGTCGGTGCCTGCGGTTTCCGGCTTGGTGGTGCCGACTTCGATCAGCACGCCCACCTTGCCACCGAGGTGGATGTAGGAAGCGACCACGCCGCCTGGAGCTGCGTCGTAGCGGACGTACTTGCGGAACTGGAGGTTTTCACCGACTTCGCCGACTTTGGATTTGATCGTGTCTTCGATGGTTTGTTCGCCGTATTGGGTGGCGAGGGCGGCATCGAGGTCAGCTGCGCTGGAGGCAGCGAGCGCATCGGCGACGCCAGCAACAAAGGCTTGGAAGCTTTCGTTTTTCGAAACGAAGTCCGTTTCGCAGTTCACTTCCAGCAGCAGGCCGGAAGTGGCACCCGCGTTGATGCGGGCGGTGATGACGCCTTCCTTGGCAGCGCGGTCGGCCATCTTGCTGGACTTCATGATGCCGCGCTCGCGGAGGAGCTTGATGGAGGCTTCGATGTCGCCGTTGGTTTCGGTGAGGACTTTTTTGCAGTCCATCATGGGGGCGCTGGTCTTATCGCGGAGTTCTTTGACGATTGATGCGGTGATCATAGGGAAAATTTGATGAGTGATAGAGAGAGAAAAACGGGCGCCCTGCCGTGTGACAGGACGCCCGTGTTTAGGGAATGTCTTAGTTTTTGCGGCCAGCGACCATCGCATCCACCAAGTTTTGGAGGATGAGGCGGATCGAGCGGATCGCATCGTCGTTGCCCGGGATCGGGTATTGAACGAGCGCTGGGTCGGCATTGGTGTCGACCAGAGCGATGATTGGGATGTTCAAGCGGCGGGCTTCGGCCACGGCGATCGTTTCGCGAGCGGAGTCGACGATGACGACAGCGTCAGGCTTCTTGTCCATGTCGCGCACACCGCGGAGGTTGCGCAGAAGTTTTTCGCGCTCGCGGCCGAGGGCGGCGAGTTCCTTCTTCGACATGGCCTTGAATTCAGGCTGCTTCTCGATGTTTTCGAGGTACTTGAGGCGCTCGACCGACTTGCGCACGGTGAGGCTGTTGGTGAGCATGCCGCCCAACCAGCGGTGGTTGACGTAGTGTTGGCCCGTTGCTTCAGCAGCTTCGCGGATCGCGTCTTGCGCCTGGCGCTTGCAGCCGACGAAGAGGACTTTTTTAACCATGCCGACAAGGTCAGCGAGGAAATCGGAGGCTTTATCGAGCTGCTGGATGGTTTTTTCCAGGTCGATGATGTAGATTCCGCCTTTGTCCTTCATGAGGAAGGGCTTCATGCGCGGATTCCATTTTTTGGTTTGGTGGCCGTAGTGGACGCCGGCGTCCACCATTTCGTTGATGAGTTCGTTGATCATTGGTATTGCTAGTTACCCGCCTTGATTCAGGTCGGGCGATTTCTTTGAAAACTTGCCGCGTCAGAGTTCCTTCAGGTCTTCGTTGGTGAGTAAGGCGGCGTTAGAAGGGGCGCGGGAAATACGGAATCCCCAACAGCTTGGCAAGGCAAATCCTGCGCGCGGGTGAGGAAAAGTCCTTAAGAATCCTTAATAACGGCCGCAAGAAGGCGCAAAAGGAGGTCGCAAAAAGGCGCAAGAAAAGAATCCGTGAATGGACTGGGCCACTGTGACCTTGGAATCCAACCCAAGTCTGATCATCTTTTTTGCGCCCTTCTTTTGCCTTTTTGCGGCTAAAAACTCACACAGGTTTCAGTAAATACCCCGCGACCCAGCCCAGTTCGCCGCGTTCGCTGCGCGACCAATGCCAGCCGTGGATCTGGCGCAGCGACTCGATGCGGTCGCCGCGGTGGATGGTCAGCACCGTGGGGTCGTAGTTTTCCAGCGCGGCGAAGCGGCCTTCGCCCAGCGGTTCCAGAATTTCCTCGGGCACATAGCCGCTGCGGCCCTCGTTGTCCGTCGCCCAAACCCAGCCCGGCCACGCTTGGTCGGCCAGCCCGACGGTGATTTCATCCCCCGCTTGCAGGTGAATCGGGTTGCTGTCCTTCTCCTCGTAGTCGGCGTTTGCAATGAAGGTGGCCATAGCGGGCTAGATCTAATCACAGGAACGCAGAAATACGAAGACCCATTTTACCCGATCAGCCCGAGTTTGGGGTAGTTGGAACCGAGGATGGGCTTGAGGTCGGGGGCTTTTAGCCAGTCGCTGAGTATGGTGCCGTAGACGCTGCGGAAATCGACGTTGTGTTTGATGTCACCCTCGTGAAGGTCGGTGAGGCTGGGGTGGAGGCCATGGAGGCCGCCTTTGATGGCGGGGCCGGCGAGGAAGAGGCAGGAGGCCTTGCCGTGATCGGTGCCGACGCTGGCGTTCTCGGAGACGCGGCGGCCGAACTCGGAGAAGGTCATGAGGACGACGCGCTTGTCATTCCCTTGCTCTTTGAGATCGGCGAAGAAGGATTTAAGGCTGCTGTCGAGTTGGCCGAGCAAGCGGTCGTGGGAGTTGAGTTGTTGGTTGTGGGTGTCGAAACCGCCGTGGCTCACGTAGTAAACGCGGGTGGACATGCCGCCGGCAATCATGCGGGCGACGAGGTTGAGGTTTTTGGCCAGCGGGGTTCCGTCGTAGCGGACGCTGGTGCGGTGTTTGGCGGCGATTTCGAGGATCGTTTTTGAACTGACACGAGCGTCGAGGGCGACGCGTTCGAGGAAGGCGAGGTTTGCCTCACCGCGGATGCCGCCGATTTTGCCGCCCGCCGCCATGGCGATGGAGCCGCCGGAGTTGGGCTCGTCGTGATGGGAGTCCTCGTCGGGTTGGTTGAGGTCGGCGAAGAATTCCTCGGCTTGGGCTTTTTCGCCGCCGCCGTGGATCCAGCGGTAGAGTTCGGGTGAGTTGAGGCAGACGCCGGGGTTTTTCAGGGCGCCGAAACTCTCGGGGTGGGTTTTATTGAAGCTGATGCCGACGGTGGGATCTGCGCCGGGGCAGGCGTTGTCGAAGTAGCGGCCAAGCCAGCCGGTATTGGAGTGGTTGGTGGTGTCCGCAGTTTCCCAGATCGAGGTGGAGACGAAGTGCGAGCGGTTGGGATTGGGGTAGCCGACGCCCTGGACGATGCCGAGATCACCTTCTTTGAAAAGTGAACTGAGGAAGGGCATGGAACCATTCAGACCGACGTGATCATTGAGTTTGATGATGTCCGATTCCTTTTTCCCAAGGCGGGGCCGCGCCCGATAATAGGCGTCGTCGCCGTAGGGCACGAGGGTATTGAG
>CALPMD020000123.1 GCA_943324575.2 Akkermansia muciniphila | reverse complement strand
GATGCTTTGGGCCTTCCACACCTTCATCGCCGCGGGATTGCTTGCCACCGTGCCAAGGCCGCCGTCGCTGGGATAGTTTTCCGCGTCCGGGAGGCGGGTCCGCGTCACGGTTCCGGTGATCGGGATTCCACCAGGAAGTCGGCCGACCTCCACCGCGGTGGCTGTTGTGATCGGATAGGCGGGCCATGGCGAATCACTGGCCAAGAGATTTTCGAAAGGAATCCGCTCCGCGTAGGCGCGCTCATAGGTCATGTAGGCGTCCGTCACCGTTTGCTGAAGAGTCCATTGGCGTGGATTCAGAATATTGAGAGATAGCTTCAGCAGGACCAGGCCAAGCACAGTCAGTATCGAGAGCGACATCATTGCCTCCACCATCACAAAACCACGGCGCAAGGATCCCGCCTTGCGAAATGGCCGAAGCGGCGTGACTTTTGCACCATGGTCCGTTCCGCTCGCCGTTTGATCGTTATCGCCGCCCTGCTGCTGGCGGGTGGGCAGGTCTTTGCCCAGACCGCTTTCGAACCACCCTACGGGCTGCACTGGGGCGACTCGCCAGAAAAGCTGCTGTCGTGGGCCACCCGCCAGACTTTGGACGTCACCATTTCGATGCCAGCCGATCAGCCGAACCTGCGGATTCTGCGTATCCAACCCCGAAAAGGTTTGCTGGCAGAGGCCCAGGCCGGAGCGGTCGAGGGGCGCTTCATGAGTGGGAAACTTTACGAGCTCACCATTCACTACTTTGATCCCGACGCCTCGGCAGACTTGATGGAATCTCGCTTCGAGGCCCTGAAAAAACAAGTGGTTGCCCAGCACGGCCCGCTCCTGACCAACCAGCTGAGCCGGACGGTGGAAGACCAGTTTGTGACGCGAATTCAGTCGTTTCATCGGGAGCCTGTGAAAGGGATATTCCTCCTGCTGGCTTTCACTGAAGTGGAGGATCTTTTGCGCAAGTCCAAGGATTCCAAGTTTTCCATCATCTACCGAAATGATCCGCTGCGGGTTGAATCGTTGAGTGCTCCGTGAGTCATTCGATCGTGTTGAAGGAGCCGTTCAATTGAATGGTCCGGTCGAGGGTGAAGCTGACATGAGCCAAGCGATCCACGCCGAATGGGGTGACGGTGAGGATTTCCATAGTCCAGCGCCCGTCACTATCAAAGGTGTCATCATAATTCATCAATGTCAGAACGCGACTTTGAGGTACTGAGTCATTGATGATCTGGTGAGATCCTGGCACGATTGTGCCCGTAGTGCCTAGCTGAGGCTCCCCACGGTAAACTTGAGCATAAGTTCGTGAGTCGGGATATAAATCATTCAACGTCAATGTTACTTGAGGCATTGAGAATCGGATCGATTGGTTCTGAGTGATGCCAGAAATGGCCCCGTCGGCGACAGGCCACACTTGAATGAATTGCGATGCCAACTGAGATTCCGGCGCCTGGTAGTCGGCAAGCGAAAAGACAGAAAATCGCTCTTCGCCACTAACTTTCGTGCGGTCTGAACCGGGAATAGAGTTCAATGTATAGGTCAACGTTTGGACTCCGTTGGCGTTGATCGAAGCCTGTGACAAGAAGGTCGCCTGAGTACGATCTAGGATCACCCCCGTGCCTGCTAATCCGTAAGATTGAACGTGGCGTAGTAGCTTCACACTTTTAGAAGCGGCTGGATCCGTGGCTCCACTGAGCAATCCGCTGGTGGTGATATAGACGCTGAATGGACGATCTGCTCGAGTCCGTCGAATCATAGCTGGAATGTTGCTCGGTACAGGACCTGTATTAGTTAGATCTTTTCCGTAGGTGTCTTCGCAATCAATGACAACTTGGGCAATCGGTACATACGCTCCGACGTATCGGGTATCCAGCAGGTAATTCGTTAACGGGGAAGATTTTACGGTCCACAATTCAAAGCGAGCCCCACCCGGATTAATCTCAAGTGGTGACAATTGTTCTCCACTCGCAGCGACTGAGGCATCGTATTGAACACCGGTCGGGAGTTGAATTTGTCGGATAAAGTTTGTGTATGTGGTCTCAGTTGCTGATGCGACAGCGAGGGTGGCGCTCAGTATTGCAGCAGTTTGAATAATGAATTTTTTCATGGCTGAGTCTTGTTGGATACTTCGGTATGTTTGAGAGGTAATACTGAAATCGGACCACCTTGGTATGTTGCTACGATCAGGTTGCCGCTTTTCACCATTTGCTTGTGTGTGTCCTGTGAAATAGGTTTGGTAC
The DNA here is from genome assembly GCA_943324575.2 of Akkermansia muciniphila. GTDB lineage: Bacteria > Verrucomicrobiota > Verrucomicrobiia > Verrucomicrobiales > Akkermansiaceae > Luteolibacter > Luteolibacter muciniphilus_E. Next base: position 2,804 of record CALPMD020000123.1, on the reverse strand, counting down.
CTTCTGCTTGGACTCTGCTGACTTCGACCGCAGTAATCCATCCGCGGTTGGCAGCATAAAAATCGCTCCAGCTTTGGATTTGAACCCCTGGTTGAATGTGAATTCGATCCTTTAAATTCTTCGGAATCTGAAGAATTGCGCGTTTCGGAACGAGTGTTGCGTATCCACCAAAGCAAACAACGTCAGACTGGCTGATAAGATCTTGCGGGCGATTGACCACTGATGGGTCTGCCCCCATTTCGGTTTTGAGTGATTTCATCGGATCTTTCTGAACTGATCCTCGTAGAGCAGCACTGAGCTGCTCATGTGTCACCGAATCGTGCATGATCTGTTTTTTCTCAGGCTGCGAGTGTAAGTCTACCGCGAGCACATTTAAGCCTAAGAGAGCTATGAATTTTATGCTAATTCGAGGCGCGTGGATTGTTGTGATTCTATTCATTTCAATTCGTGCGGAAGGTTACTAATATGACCATATCCTGAAGATCATATCCAGGATTTGATTTTTGAGCGGCCGAGTGGGTTAGCTCCATGAAGACGATTACGTCCATGGGGCCGATCTTGACGCGTCCTGTCGAATCCAAATAGGGACGAAGAAAGCTTTCAAGAGATGGGGCATTATAGGCCGGGATGTTGGATGGCGGAATATCCCCGTTGACTAATGTTCTTACGTTATCAGTTCCGTCACTCGATTTGCAAAATGTTCCCCACTGGTTGTTGTAGTAGTATCTTCCCCCGAATCTAAGAGGCTTATTGATATCTACCTTTGAATTCGTGAGGATTCCAGATGTTGATACGATTGTATTCGGATTCACATTGAGATTGGTACCGTAGAATATTCTTTTGTACGAAGAAGATGAGGTGCTACCATAACTCATCACAGCCTCAGTTGGAACGAAGGCGTAGGATCCTCCTGCGTAACTGGCTGTTACTCCAGCACCCAGAATCCTTACGTCAGCATAGAGAGTCTGCTTTGGCGTCACTGTGGATGCTGAAGTGGAACTTGAGTCAATGGTGACGTAGTCTTTAATGACAGACGGATAACTAATGTTCCAAGTCAGTGTCGGTTTAGTTCCTGTTTGGACGACCGTTGGGAACGCGGTTAAGCTGCCGGCAGGAATCGCTGGAATGGTTTGGGCGGTGGCGGGTGATGGCGCGAGAGACCCCATAGTCATCACGACTGCCGACAGGGTGGCAAATGGGTTGGTTTTCATGGTGGTTGTTGTTGGATTTAATAACAATGGATGCGGTTTCGAGTGGTGGTTTTCAGGGTGGAGTCCGGGCGGACTCGCGGTACCAGTTGCGCCACGGCCCGTTCGGGATTTCGCGTTTGTCGGCGAATCGCCACTCGACGGTGTCGCCGCTGCGGAAATGTAGGTAGTCGCGGACCGCGGGGCTCAGATCGATGCCTGCCGACTGATTGCGGTTCGGGCGTGGGGATTCCCGGCCAAAAACATAAGCCCAGTCGTCGATTTCAAATGGGCCCACGTCTTCCCACTGGGCGTAGCAAACTCTTCCCGCATGGTGAATCGCGACCCAGCGTCCGCGGCAGACCGAAATGCCATCGCCGCGATAACTTTGCCAGAACCACGGAATCACCTCCGAGGCCTCCGGCCGATGCAGCCCGCCGCGGATGACGTCGTTGTAGGGTAGGGCGATGTAGAACGGATTGAGCGCGGGCGTGAAACCGGCGGGTAGGTAACCGTTGCGGTGGTCAGGGTGATCGTAACCGCCGAAATTTGCTTCCCAGTTGGGATCCCACGCGCTCTTCGTGTTTGGCGTGGGGTTGTTTTGGCCCGGCATCTCTCCGACCCAAAACACGGTCGCCACCACGTTGCGCCGCCACTCGGACGGCGTGCGGAATTCGTCGCGCGACCGCTCGATCACCACCCGCGCCGCCGCAGGCACCCCGTAGGGATCGCTCAGGCTCGGCAGTATCTCGCGCCGGTCTTGCAGAAACTCTTCATGCGCAATCAACAACCGATCCGACAGACGGGCGCCTGCCGCAATCTCCCACGGAGCCAAACCGACAACCCCAGCAATAATCCATGCGGTTTTCATTGTTTCGGAAAGAGGGAGTTAAACCTCTTTACCTCCTTAAACTATGACTAAAGGTAATAGTCCTTTTAAGTTAAAAACAAGATAAAACTAATCTATTAGATTTTTGTGATATAAATCACTATCACTTAAAACACAGCGAAGATCACTTGCTGATTCCAAAGCGTCGATCCAGCTCCTTCATGCTGAATTCTGTCAGAGTCGGGCGACCATCGGCCGCGCAATACGGTAGCTCGCAGGTGAACAACTCGGCGAGCAGTGGCTGCGTCTCGGCTAGCCGCGGCAGCACCAAGGCGGCGGCCTTTTTCGCCAGCATTCGCGCCAGCCGATCCAGCGCAAAGCGCGCGCCCGGCGCAGGGTCGTGCAGCAGCTCGTCCATCAGTGCGCCGAGAAATGCCCGCGGGTCCTCCACCGCCAGACAAGCCGGCAGACTGCGGATCTGCAGCGTGTTGCCGCCAAAGGCTTCCACCTCGATGCCCGCGTCCTCCAGCGCTGATCGCTCGCGCAGCACCAGCTCCAGATCACGAGGATCCAGCTCCAATAATACCGGCACCAACAACCCCTGCGTGTCCAGTACGCCATCGCCGTGATTGAGCAATTGCTCGTAAAAAATTCGTTCGCGCGCCGCCTTCGGGTCGAACAACACCAGCCCGTCCTCGCTCTCCAGTACCGCGTAGCGTTGCTGCAACATACCGATCACTCGGAACACCGGCCCGGTGCTTTTCGGCAGAACGGCTTCAGGCGTGGTC
>CALPMD020000122.1 GCA_943324575.2 Akkermansia muciniphila | reverse complement strand
GCCAGGTATATGCCCGGCTCCAAGCAATTGGAGCCGGGCTCTTTTTTTGTCTGCGATGAAGAGCCGGCTGAAGCCGGTACTCCTTGGCTTAGAACTCGCAGTGGCCGGGTGTCCTGGCGAAGGGGATGACGTCGCGGATGTTGGCCATGCCGGTGACGAACATCAGCAAACGTTCGAAGCCCAGGCCAAAGCCGGCGTGGGGGACGCTGCCGTATTTGCGCAGATCGGTGTACCAGTCGTAGGCTTCGGGATCGAGGTCGCGCCGGGGGATCCTCTACCCTCGCCTTCTCCCGCCCGACTTCTTTCTTTGGCTCGGGCTCTTCGATCTCTTCAATGAGAGCCTGGATCGCCTGAAGTTTGGTTTCGATGACTGCGGAGAGTTTCATTGGGTCCAGTGCCTCCTGTTTGGCCCTCAGCAACTGCTTGGTTTCCTCTGAGACTTGGTCGCGGGCTAGGATCCGATCACAGGGCGTTTTTGGGTGGTCGTAGGTCTTGGCAATTTTGCTGCCAGTCAGCTTCTTTTCCACGAGCTTCATGACGGGAGTGAAGAGGTTGCGCAGCGGCAGCTAGGCGTGTTCTTAGAGATCATTGACCAACTAAATGAGCCGAAGATCGTCGTAGCGGCCGCAACACCGTGCGCCGCCAAGCCCTATCCGCTAGACACCTGTCTCGTCTCCGGCGAAAAACTTGACGAAATGGGCAAGCCCTTTGAAATCGGTTATGAAGGGCAGCAGATCCAATTCTGCTGTAAAAACTGCGCGCCCGAATTTGCCAAGGACCCCGCGAAGTATCTATCGAAACTAAAGTAATTAGCATCGATCTCTCGCGACTTAAGTCGAGGTCCTAACCTCGGTCAGGCACCTAGAGTAGGATCGTAGTCTTTCGGGGCCCTCACGATTTTTTCGATGCCGTGTTTGGTGACGAGATTGCCCGCGCTTGAGCGGCTTTTGATACCGAACTCGGCGAAGTGCAGGGGGCGGATCAGGTTGCGCATGCGCAGCCCGGACTTGAGGTGGACCAGCAACATCTGGGCGGCGCTCTCTTCGGCGGTCTTGTGGAAGGCAAAGTAGAGGACGCGGCTGCCTGGCGTGCCTTTGGTGAGATTGTATTCCTTGTCGCGGGTGATGCCGCCCACGGTGAAGCGCTTGGCGAGGATCGGGCCGTCGCGGCCATCGCGGTAAATCATCGAGTAGATGAGGTCTTCATCTTTTCGGAAGATGGCGACGCGCAGGGGCTTTTGGCCGACGAAGACTTTGTCGGCTACCTTCAAGACGCGCATTTTGCCGTCTTGGGTGAAGGTGATCAGGTCGTCGATAGTGGAACATTTCTCGACGGGTTCGCCGTCTTTTTTGAGACCGTAGCCCGCAAAACCATTTTTAGCGTCGAGGTAAAGCGTCTCGGTAGCGGCGACGACTTGCATACGATCCACACGCTCGAATGAAGCGATCTCGGTACGACGCTCGCGGTCTTTGCCGTACTTTTTAGCGAGCTCTTCGTACCAGCGGATGGTGTAGCGAGTGAGGTTTCGGAGGTTTTTTTCGGTTTCGTCTATGAGTTTTTCGAGCCCACGGATTTCCTCATCGGCCTTGAAAGAGTCAAACTTGGAAATGCGCTTGATCTTGATCTCCGTGAGGCGGGCGAGGTCGTCTTGGGTGACTTCGCGCTTGAGGATTTTTTTGAAAGGCTTGAGGCCGTCGTCGATCGCCTTGAGTACGGCTTCCCACGTTTCGCATTCTTCGATGTCGCGGTAGATGCGGTTTTCGATGAAGATCTTTTCGAGCGAGCTAAAGTGCCACTTCTCGGCCAGCTCGGCTAGTTTGATCTGCAACTCCATTTCCAGCAGATTGCGGGTATGGAAGGTGGTGCGGGTAAGAATCTCTGAGATGCCGAGAAACTGCGGTTTGCCATCGACGATGACGCAAGCGTTCGGCGAGATGCTCAATTCGCAATCAGTGAAGGCGTAGAGTGCATCGCGCGTCTGCTCGGGGTCGGCACCGGCAGGCAAATAGACGAGGATGTCGGCGTGGGCTGCGGTGTTGTCCTCAATCTTGGCGATCTTGATTTTTCCTTTGTCGGCAGCTGCGACGACCGACTCCATGAGTCCACCGGTGGTGGTGCCGAAGGGGATCTCGGTGATGCGGAGGATGCCTTTTTTGTCGGTGGCGATGCGGGCGCGGACCCGGATCTTGCCACCGCGCAGGCCGTCGCGGTATTCAGCGGCGTCCATGATGCCTGCCGTCGGGAAGTCGGGAATCAGCGTGAACGGCTGATCACGCAGGACGGCGATCGACGCTTCAATGAGTTCGTGGAAATTATGCGGCAGGATCTTGCAGGCAAGACCGACGGCGATGCCTTCGACGCCTTGCGCCAGCAGCAGCGGGAACTTCACCGGCAGCGTGTCCGGCTCCTTGCGGCGTCCGTCGTAACTGGCCAGCCAAGTGGTGGTCTTTGGGTTGAAGACCACCTCGTTGGCGAACTTCGTCAGCCGTGCTTCGATGTACCGCGGGGCGGCCGCGCCATCGCCCGTTAGGGTGTTGCCCCAGTTGCCCTGAGTGTCGATGAGCAGATCCTTTTGGCCAAGGCCGACGATGGCCGCACCAATCGACTGGTCGCCGTGTGGGTGGTAGTTCATCGTGTTGCCAACAATTCCCGCCACCTTGTTGTAGCGGCCGTCGTCCAGTTCGTCCATCGAGTGGAGGATACGACGTTGGACAGGCTTGAGTCCGTCGTACAGATGCGGCACGGCGCGCTCGAGAATGACGTAGCTGGCGTAATCGAGGAAATAGTCGGAATACATTTCTCCCAATGAAGCATGTGCGTCCGGATCGTGTGTCATGGGCTGGATAGTTAACTAACCCGAAGCATCGGTGCAAGCCTGAGCTGACAAGATCATTTTCGCTCTCTGCCTTGCCGTCATCAAACCGGAAGGCTAAGAGTGTTGCATGAAATCAGCACTCGGGAGTAATTCTAACGTCGGTCGCAGGGATTGGTTGAAAGCGGCGACGCTCGGTGGCGCGGCAATTTTAGGAGGATTGAGGGCGTCGGCGGAGCCCACCGCTCGGCCCGCACGCAAGGTGCGCGGGGTGGTTTTTATGGTTTCCGACGGAATGAGCCCAGGCGTGCTGACATTGGCCGAGGCCTACTCGAAGCTAACTCGGCGGCGCGGGACGCAGTGGTGGTCGCTGCTCAATGATCGCAACGCGAGCCGTGGATTGATGGACACGGCATCGGCGAATTCCATGGTCACTGACTCTGCAGCGGCATCCAGCTCATGGGGTGGGGGTGAGCGTGTCAATAATGGTTCGATCAACGTCAACCCCGCCGGCAAGGCGCTGACGCCGATTGCAGCAGTTCTGAAAAAAACAGGAGCCCGCATCGGTCTGGTTAGCACGGCAACGATCACCCATGCGACACCCGCCGGATTCGCGGCTTCAGTGTCAAAGCGCGGGGAGGAAGACGACATCGCTCCGCAATATCTCAACCGTGTCGATGTGATTCTCGGCGGCGGTTCAGGCCATTTTAGCGCCGTTGACCGAGCCGATCACCGCGATCTTTCGGCGGAGTTTGCGGCTGCGGGCTATGGCGTTATTGATCGTCGCAGTGCGTTGCTCGAAGCGCGCGGAGAAAAACTGTTAGGGACTTTTACTCGCGGCCATCTGCCCTTCAGCATCGACCGCGATCAGGATTCGGTGATCGCAGCACAGGTGCCCACACTCACGGAAATGGCGCGTGCGGCGCTGAGTCGCTTCCTAGCCAGCGACCAACCATTTCTCTTGCAGATCGAGGGGGCGCGTATCGATCACGCAGCTCATCTCAATGACATCGGCGCATTACTGGGGGATCAGCTAGCCTTTGACGACGCCTTGGCGGACGTGATGGTGCAGATTGGTCATCGCGACGATATATTACTCGTGGTCACCAGCGATCATGGCAACTCCAACCCTGGGCTGAATGGGATGGGTAGCGGCTATGTCGACAGCACCCAGCACTTCGCCAATGTCAGGGGGCTAAAGGCATCGCACGAAAGACTTTTTGCCGAGTGGGCGAAGACCTCGCCACGAAGCTCGGATCAGCTGACGGCGTTAATCTTGAAGCATCTGGGTTTTGCCCTCAAAGCGGATGAAGCGGCGGCATTGATGGAGATTTTTGAAAATCATCCGGTCGTCGAGTGGAACGAGCAACTGAGCAAGCCGGAGGGGCTGCTGGGTCAGTTCGCAGGAAATCACACAGGTATCGGCTGGACTGGCACGACGCATACGTCCGATCCCACATTGATCTCGGCGATTGGCCCGCAAGCGGATCGATTTAGCGGCATGGTGAAAAATAGCGACGTCTTCGGCCACTTGGTGGAGATGCTGGGTTAGAGCGGGGTGTTGATATGGCCGAAGGTGGTGTAGCCGCCGGAGAGATTAGCGGCATTCAAGCTGTGTCGGTGATGCTACCCAGATTTATGCCGGCAGCTGCGGGCCGCGAATTCAAGCGGCTAGCTCAATTATTTTGTCCAGCTTTGCCACAGCACGAATGTGCCAGTCACGATGACCATGAAGGCGAATACTTGGCGAAGCCGAGCAACCGGTAAGCGCTTGGCGAAGCTCGAACCGATGAGCACCCCAGCCGTTGCGATGCCAGCGAACACGAAGGCCAAAGTCCAGCGCGGCGGAGCTTCGCCGAAATGACTGACAAACCCAGCTGCGGAATTGAATGAAATAATAGCCAGTGAGGTGCCAGTCGCCATGTGCAGTGGCAATTTAGCGAACTTCACCAGCGCGGGCATCAGCAGGAAGCCGCCGCCCACGCCGATAAAGCCGGTGAGCATGCCGACGCCTAAACCAGCAAGAAGACAGCGCAATGGGCGGCATTCCGCTGTGGCCGACGGCTCGATCTTCGAGCCCCTTAGCATGTTGATGGCGACGACTAACATGAGTACGGCGAAAATCATCATCAGCACGCGCCCAGAAACCAACGGCGTGAGCTGCGCCCCGCCGACTGCACCGACCATGCCGGAAACTACAAACATCAGCGCGGCCTTTAGGTGGATT
>CALPMD020000121.1 GCA_943324575.2 Akkermansia muciniphila | reverse complement strand
CTCAGCCAGAATGCTTCGGTGATGTGATTTTTAAAGCCCGCCTTGTCGCCCTTTTTGAGCGAAGCAATCGCTTGCACGTATTCGGTCACGGCGAGCCAGTCTTCCTTGACGCTGAAAATGGCGGAGTCTTCGATTTTGAAAACTTCGCGCTGTTTCAAAAATTCGGGAAGCATCGCAGCGATGGCGTCATCCTCGTGGCGATCGATGTGATAGAGGAAGCGCGCCTCAAGAACTGCTTGCTCGCTGATGTGATTTTTTCTCGCGGCATCGACTGCGGCATCGAGCGCTTGGTTCGAGTCGCGGACGGAGAGCAGGCGGTCCATGGCGCTCTCGCGCGATTGGGGATCGGGATTTTTGAGATCCACTGGAGGTGCCGTGATGTCGCCCATCGCAGCAGTGAAGGCAGATAACCACAGGACGGTCGTGAGCAAGCGCATGAGAAAAAACCAGCCACTGGGTGCGAGCGTGCGCCCAGTGGCTCGGTGGGATTAGTGGACGGGAGGGATGACCATCTTTTTGCCGAGCACGACAATATCGTTGGTCATGTGGTTGGCTTGCTTGATGGCTGCAACAGGAACTTTGTATTTCGAACTGATCCGAGAAAGCGTGTCACCCGCGACCACTGTGTGAATGATGGCAGCTCCATTGGATGGAGCTTTGGGAGCCGTGGCCACCGGGCTGGCGGATTGCGGGACGGCCGTTGGAGTTGTCACCTCGGGTGCAGGAGTGGTGGCGCTGCTCTCTTCGTAAGCGGCTGGGGTGTCGTAAATGGGATTTGCGGGCTCAGTGGCTGGGGCACTGGCTGGGCCGGCGCTTGCGGTGGCGTATGGATCCGCCTTTTGCGAGGCGCAGGAGACGAATGCGAGAGCAGCAAGTGATGGAGCGAGGATGCGGATGGAGGTCATGGCGTGAGGTTAGGAATTGAAATGGCAAACGACGTGACCGATGATGGTCTGGGTCACAGATAAAACGTTACTACCTAGACTTTTTATTCAAATGGAATTTTGACGGAGGCGAAAAAATCTTTCGGAGGTTTGAGTGCTGTGCTTGGCCAAGGTGTCGAGCGATTCGCCGCGCAATGCGGCAAGTTGTTCGGCCGTTTTGCGAATGAATGAGGGCTCGTTGCGTTTTCCGCGGTAGGGCTCGGGCGCTAGATAGGGCGCGTCGGTTTCGATCATGAATGATCCTGCCGGGCATTGCCGCGCGGTTTCGCGGACTTGATGCGCAGACTTGAAGGTGGCCACCCCGCCGAAAGAAACCAGCCCGCCGAGATCCAGAACGCGCCGGGCATTTTCCCAAGGGCCGATGAAACAATGGAAAACGGCACGCACCGAGTCGTGGTATTCCTGATAGATCGCGAGCGCATCTTCGAAAGAATCCGAGCCTTCCTGATCACGCGTGTGGATGACGATGTTGAGACTTGCCGCGGCGGCGAGGTCGAAATGCTGGCGGAGAAATTGCCGCTGTCGGTCGCGGTACTTTTCCTCGCTCCAGCCCTCGGGGGCGGGGTGATAGTAATCGAGCCCCGTTTCTCCGATGGCGCAAACGCGTGGGTCAGCCGTAAACGCCGCCAGTTGCGCACAGGCATCATCGGGTGCTTGATGGACATCGCAGGGATGGATGCCGATGCAGGTATGCACTGCGGGATCCTGGGCGATGGCAAGATTGGCGTGGAGGTCCTCCAGTCGCGTCACCAAAGTGATCACTCGGGTGACACCAACCTCGCGGGCGCGGCTGAGGATTTCAGGAATTTCCTCGGGGGCAAATCGGTGGGAGGCGAGGTGGCAGTGGGAATCGGTTAGCATATCGATCAGCGATGCAGGGCGGAGAGAAACGCACGGACTTTCTCAAAGTCTTTGATGCCGGGTGAAATTTCCGCGCCCGATGCGATGTCCAACGCCGCGGGCTGGACAGTCAGCGCGGCGAGTCCTGCGTTTGCTGGGACGATGCCGCCCGCCAGAAGGATGGGTAACTGCGGATTCTGCCTGCGGAAATCGGATGCCACGGCCCAATCAAATACCTCACCCGTGCCGCCGTAGATGCCTGGCGCATGCGCATCCAGCAGGATCGCACGGGCTCCGTATTCGCTGGCGCGCTCGAGGTCTTTCAGCGTCTTCACACCGACCGCCTTGATGAATGGAACATCCGCGTCGCGCAGTGCGGCGGCGTCCTCCGGGGTTTCATCTCCGTGCAGCTGCACGACGTCGAGATAACCTTCATCGATCAGGCGCAACGGAAGCTCGGCGGGTTCATTGACGAAGACGCCCACGCGTAAGATTTTCCCTGCGAGATCGCGCAACCACTCCGCACGTTCAGGTGCGAGATAGCGTTTCGACTGCGGCCAGAAATTCACACCTAGCGCATCCACCCCCATGGCGACGAGTTGATCCGCATCCTCACGAGTCGTCACCCCGCAGATTTTAAGCGAGACAGTCGATGGATCAAAAAAGCGTTCGCGCAGCGGCATGGGGCACTCATAACGTAAATCCGTGATTTTGGCACTTAGAACTTGTCACATCATATGATTAGAATAACTGAGCGTTAGCGAAATGATTTTTTTCACTGTTCGGCTTGGGATTCGGATCCCTACATCGCTCGTCATTTTGGTCACTTCGCTATCACCAACCAAACCCTATGATGTCCCCGATACCACCCAAAGAAACCGATTTCATCCATAGCGAGGAATTCCTCCATGGTCTGATGAAAAGGCAACTCAAGCTCTCCGTCTCGTGCGCCTCTGCATTTCTTTTGGTTCTATTCGGGATGCCTTTGCTCAATTACTTGGCTCCTGAACTGATGGCTCAGCGCGTAGCTGGATTTACTCTGAGTTGGCTAGTGCTCGGCGTCCTTTTTTTCCCCTATGTCTGGGTGATCGCTCGCCTATTCATCACTCGTTCGGTGGCCCTGGAATTCGCCGAGGTCGACCATGCGGCGGCGGGCAATAAGCGCCAATCCTGACCTAACTACTCGTCATGAATTTTTCACAGATTGATCCTTGGATTCTTACTTTAGCCGGCGTCACCGTCATCATCACCCTATGGATGGGTTTCCGTTCCGCAAAAAGTTCCAAGTCCGCCTCCGATTTTTTCGTTGCGGGCCGCTCCGTTTCCGTCGGCTGGAATGCATCTGCTATTTCGGGTGAATACCTCAGCGCCGCCAGTTTCATGGGCATCGCGGGCATGGTCATGTCTTCGGGTTACGACGCACTCTGGTATCCCGTCTGCTACGCCTGCGGCTATTTGTTTCTCCTGTTGTTCATTGCCGGTCCGCTGCGCAGGTTCGGGGCTTATACCATTCCGGACTTTGCAGAAGGGCGGTTTGACTCCCCACTTTTTCGCCGTATCGCGGTCTGTTTCGTCCTCTTCATCGGCTTCTTTTACACCATGCCCCAGATGAAGGGTGCGGGCACGGCTCTGTCTTACATTCTCCCAGGCCTTCCTTACTGGGTTGGCGTTGTGGTAGTTGGGGCGGTTATCACCTTGAACGTGGCGCTCGGCGGGATGAAAGGCATTACGCTCGTTCAGGCCGTCCAGTATTGGATTAAAATGTTCGCCATTTCAGCGCCCATTTTCGTCCTGCTTTCCGTTTTTGGAGGTTATGGTCATAATCTTTCGCTGAATCACTCTACCAAGGATGTCGCGCAACCACCCATCGTCCAGCACATCGATTCCGCAGCGCCGCAGCGCAAGGCTCTCCCTGAAAAGGCACCCAAGGACGATGCTTGGATTGCTCCCTTCGGCCCACTCACGACCAAAGCGGTCAAGGCTGCAGCCGACGCGCTACCCGTCGAGCAGCGTGAAGCCTTCCTCGCGCAGAATGAGAAGCCCTATTCCCTTCTCTACACATTTTCCCTGATTGTCGCCCTCGTTTGCGGCACTGCCGGCTTACCGCACATCCTCGTTCGCTTCTACACGAATCCGGATGGCATCGCGGCAAAAAAAACGACCATGTGGGTGATGGTTCTCATCGGCATCTTCTACGTGTTTCCGCCCATTTTCGGCGTGTTGGGAAGAAATCTCATGCCTGAACTCTACACCGGGCTCGCCGGGGTCAAAGGCACGGATGCCGTCGTTTTGCGTCTCCCAACCTTGATTGCCCAAAAATATGGTGTCCTTGGTTCCGTTCTTAGTGGAATCACCTGTGCTGGTGCGTTTGCCGCCTTCATGAGCACCTTTTCCGGGCTTCTCGTTTCGATGACCGGAGCACTCGCCCATGACGTGTATGGCCGCATGATCCGCCCCAATTCCACGCCGGCACAGCGGATGAGAATGTTCAAATGGTGTGCAGTTCTGATTGGCAGCATCTCCGTTATTCTGGGTTGTTTCGTGGAACCGCTGGAAATCAATTTCATGGTCGGTCAGGCCTTCGCCATTGCTGCCGCCAGCTACTTTCCACTTCTTTTCATGAGCGTTTGGTGGCGCGGAATGACGATGAAAGGTGCCGCAGCCGGCATGCTGGTTGGCGGGCTTTGTGCCCTCGTTGCTGCCGCAGCAACGAATGCCAGTAACCTTGCTCTCGACAAGGGTCCAATGGGTAAGATTTTCGCCGGGTTCACACCGCTGAATCACTTTTGGGCGGGCCATCCACTTCTGCGAATCCTCTGCGAACAACCTGCAATTTGGACAGTCCCTCTGGCGATCGTTCTGATGGTCGTGATTTCAAAAGCCACTCGCAGCACTATTCCTAGCGACGTCCGCATGAAAATGCTCGTCCTTCATGCGCCAGAAGCTTTGGGTCTCAAACAGGAATATATCCAAGACCATCCAGGTCCTGCGCACTGAAATGGGGCTTTGTGTGATTCGGCCCACAGCCGTCCCACAGACTGGGCATGAAGCGTCTTGAGCTTTGATCTTGCAGGTCATTGAGTGGTTTTTGGCGAAATGCCGATGGCGGTTTTTTGCGAGCGGTTGATACAAATGGCCTTTTATCTGTGGCCTCTGTGTCATCTCTGGTCCTCTTCCACCGATTCTTCAGATTTTAACCACGGATTTCACGGATGAACACAGATCAAGAAAAACAAGGATCCAAATTGCGCCTTCCTGTGGGATGGCTGTGACATTAAAT
>CALPMD020000120.1 GCA_943324575.2 Akkermansia muciniphila | reverse complement strand
CGGAGTCTGAGCTGGAGCGTGCCGCATGCACCTCGGTCGCTCTCGACCGTCTGGTGGAGGATCGGAATCTCGGTTCGTTAGCCTACTACCACATGGGTACCGGCAACCCGGAAAATGAGAACGCCATCAGCTCGATCATTCTGGGCAACTCCCTGCTCACAGCGCGCGGCATTCCTGTGGCTGGCGAATACGAGGTGAAGAACGCGCAAGCGATGAAGATCATGGATGCCTTCGGCGTCGGCGGATCCTTCACGGAGTATTACGCGATGGACTGGAACGAGGACGTGGTCCTGATGGGGCATGACGGACCCGGGCATATCGCCATCGCGGAAGGTAAAATCAAGGTTCGGCCGCTGGATGTTTACCATGGCAAGGTGGGCAGAGGCCTCTCCGTTGAGATGTCGGTGAAACACGGCCCCGTGACTCTGCTTTCCGTCGTTGAAGATGGGAAGGGATCGCTCTTTTTCCTCGTGGCCGAGGGCGAGTCAGTTCCTGGCCCGATCCTTGAGATTGGAAATACCAATAGCCGTTACCGCTTCCCCATCGGCGCACGGGCCTTCGTGAATGATTGGAATGCGCACGGTCCCGCCCATCATTGCGCCATCGGCGTCGGCCATATCGCCCACAAACTCTCTAAACTCGCCGCTCTTCTCGGCATCCAAATCCAAACCATCTGCTAAAAATCATGAGTACCTACACATCCGCCCGCGAACAATATGCCGAACTCGGAGTCGATACCGAAAAGGCCCTCAAAAACCTCGAGTCCGTTGCGATCTCCCTGCATTGCTGGCAGGGCGATGACGTGGGCGGCTTTGAAAAAGCCGATGCCAGTCTCTCCGGCGGCGGCATTCAGTCCACCGGCAATTACCCCGGCAAGGCGCGATCGATCCCCGAACTCCGCGGCGACCTCGACAAGGCGCTCTCGCTCATCCCTGGCAAACACCGCCTCAATCTCCATGCCTGCTACGCCGACTTGGAAGGCAAAAAAATCGAACGCAACGAGTACACGACCGCGCAATTCCAAAGCTGGATTGACTGGTGCAAGGAGAAGGAGATGGGAATGGATTTCAATCCGAGCTATTTCTCCCATCCGCTCGCGGACGACGGGTTCACCCTCACGCACCCGGATGGCGGGATTCGCAATTTCTGGATTGAACACGGCATCGCCTGCCGTCACATCGCGGCCGACGCGGCGCGCCAACTCGGATCGCCGGCCGTGACGAATGTCTGGATTCCCGATGGCTCGAAGGACCTGCCATTCGACCGCAAGACACCGCGCGAACGCCTCGCCGCCTCGCTGGACGAAATTTTTGCGGTACCCGTGGACCGCTCGCTCAACCTCGACGCGGTGGAGAGCAAGCTCTTCGGCATCGGCTCCGAGAGCTACGTCGTCGGCTCACACGAGTTCTACCTCGCCTACGCGGTGAAGAACCAACTCCTTTACTGCCTCGACGCCGGACATTTCCATCCCACCGAGAATCTGTCGGATAAAATCTCCTCCATTCTCCAGTTTGTTCCCCGCTTGCTGCTGCACGTCAGCCGGGGTGTGCGATGGGACAGCGACCACGTGGTGCTGTTTGACGATCCGACACGGGCGATTATGGAAGAACTCGTCCGCGGCAACTTCCTCGACCGCACCCATATCGGTCTCGATTTCTTCGACGCCAGCATCAACCGCGTCGCGGCATGGGTTATTGGCACGCGTGGCGCCCTCAAATCCTTGCTGGCCGCTTTTCTCGAGCCCGCCGCTCAATTGGCTGCCGCCGAGAAATCGGGCGACAACACCTCCCGTCTCGCCCTCATGGAGGAGGCCAAAACCCTGCCACTCGGCGCGGTCTGGGATGAATATTGCAGACGACAAGACGTTCCTGTTGGTCCCGCGTGGATTCAGGAAGTCAAAGCCTACGAGAAAGCCGTTCTCTCCCTTCGTTAAACCTATAAACAACCATCTAAACCCAAATCGATCTTATGACCAATCCCATCATCGGCGTCCTCTATCACTGGCTCGGCGGCCTCGCCTCTGGCTCGTTCTATGTTCCTTTCCGCGGCGTCAAACGTTGGTCGTGGGAAACCGCTTGGCTCGCCGCCGGGGTTTTCTCTTGGATCATCGCGCCGTGGGCGTTTGCCTTGTTAAACACCAAGGATGTCGTCGCGGTTCTGAGTGAGGCTTCCGGCAAGACTTGCTTCTGGACCTATTTCTTTGGCGCTCTCTGGGGCGTTGGAGGCATCACTTTCGGGCTTTCGATCCGTTACCTCGGCATGTCGCTCGGCATGGCGGTGGCGCTCGGCTATTGCACCGTTTTTGGCACCCTGATTCCACCGATTTTCAAGGGCGAATTCCAAGCCAAGCTGCTTGATACCGTCAATGGTCGCTGGGTTCTCTTGGGGCTTGCGGTCTGCGTGGTGGGCATTGTCATCACCGCACTCGCGGGCCGCAGCAAGGAAGGCGAAATGAGCGCCGAGGACAAGAAGGCGACCGTGCGCGAGTTCGACTTCAAAAAAGGCCTCCTCGTCGCGACTTTCTCAGGGATCATGAGCGCCTGCTTTGCCTTCGGGCTCTCGGCGGGTGATGAGATCGGCAAGATTTCCTTGGCACATGGCACGGCCGTGCTCTGGACGGGGCTTCCGGTCCTGATCGTGGTGTTGTTCGGCGGGTTCACCACGAACTTGGTCTGGTGTCTCATCCTCAATTTTAAAAACGGCACGGGTTACCAGTACTTCAGTAGCAAGCCTGGCAAAAACTCGCCTCACGCCAAGGAGGTAGCCTCCGGCGGCGAAGGCGCTCCAGCCAGTTCCGGCGCCGTTCTCGATGGACGTGATGACCAGACCCCCGTGCCTCTGCTCGGCAACTATATTTTCGCCGCGATCGCCGGCGTGATTTGGTATTTCCAGTTTTTCTTCTACTCGATGGGGGAGACCCAGATGGGTGAATACAAGTTTAGCAGTTGGACGCTGCACATGGCGTCGATCATCATCTTCAGTTCGATCTGGGGGCTTGCCCTTAGGGAGTGGAAGGGTTCCAGCGCCAAGGCCAAGGGGCTTCTTTTCCTCGGTCTCGCGATTCTGGTGCTCTCCACGGTGATTATCGGCTACGGCAACTACGTCGATGGCCCAGTTGGCGGCCACTGACCTGCCCTGAAAGAAATCGCTATAACCACCGGGGTTTCGGCCTCGGTGGTTTCGCGTTCCTGTGAGAAGTGCCTACCTGAAAAAGACTTGTGACACGCGCTATCACGTATGACGCTGGCCGCCTGAATTCACGTTCTATATAAAGTGATGAATAAACAATGGTTGCTCTTGATTCTGGCGGTGAGCGCTCCGCTCGCGCAGGCCGATGTCACTCTACCCAAAGTGATCGACAGCCAAATGGTCCTCCAGCGTGACAAGGAGGTTCCGATCTGGGGTTGGGCCGACCCGGCCGAAGCGGTGACGGTGGAATTCGCCGGTCAGGTGAAGATGGCCATGCCCGACGCCTCCGGCAAATGGATGGTCAAGCTCGATCCGCTCACCGCCTCCGCCGAATCGCGCGCGATGACGGTCAAGGGCAAGAACGAGATCAAGCTCGAGGATATTCTAGTCGGCGAGGTTTGGCTGGCCTCCGGGCAATCCAATATGGAGTGGACCTTTGGTCAAATTGCTCCCGAAGAGTGGATCGACGCTCAAGCCCAGAAAGACAACCGCTTGGTGCGGGCATTTCATGTGAGCAAACACCTTCTGGCCGGTGTTCCGATGGATGATACCATTGGCTCCTGGAAGAACGCTGCGGAGATGGTTGCCAACTCGAACAGTGTTTCCGCCGTCGGGTTTTTCTTTGCCCTCAAAGTGCAACAGGAACTCGGAATTCCAGTGGCCTTTCTGGATTCCAACTGGGGCGGGCAACCGATTGAGCAATTTATTCCAGACGAGGGCTACAAGGCACTTGACCTGGCTCTCCCCGCTCATGGGAAAATGCCGAACATAAAGAACACGGCAGGAATGCTGAATGCCCTTGCAGACGATCTCAAAGTCGCTGCCAAGGCCGCCGAGAAGGGGCGGAGTGTGGGATTTCCCCAGATCAATCTGAATCCGATCTACGGAAACGCACCAAACGGTATTTGCAATGCCATGATCTCGCCGCTGGCCCCATACGCGCTTCGCGGCGCGATCTGGTATCAGGGTGAGAGCAACCGGGGGAGACCCGATTACTTCGAAAAGCTGAAAGCGCTATCAGCCGGTTGGTCGTCGATTTTTCAGGTTCAGAACCTCCCGATCCTTCAGGTTCAGATCGCTCCCTTTGACTACAGCCGTGGAGCAAACCCGCTAGACAGCACGCTCTGTGATACGATTTGGGCCGCCCAGTATCGCGCGTCGCAGGAGATCCCCGGCATCGGCATCGTCCCCATCCAGGACACGGGCATCAACGTTCTCGATATCCATCCGAAAAATAAAAAACCCGTCGGCGAGCGTCTCGCCGCATTCGCCCTGAAGACGCAATACGGCAAGGACGTGGTGGCGAAGGGGCCCAGCTTCGCGGCCGCCAAACGCGTGGGCTCGAAAGTGGTGGTGACCTTCAAGGACATCGGCCAGGGCTTGGTGACCTACGACGCGAAAGCACCTTCCTGTTTTGAGCTTTCCGGAGATGGCAAAACGTTCACGCCCGCCGAGGCGGTGATTGCAGGCAACACGGTCGAGGTCAGTGCGGCGAACGTTCAAGAGCCTAAATATGTGCGCATGGGTTGGCGGGAGATCGCCCTGCCGAATCTCAAGGACAAAAACGGCTGGCCTGTCTTTGCCTTCGCCTCCCAGGCAGTCGCCACCGAATAAGCGGCTTCCTTGCCCGCCGATTCGCAGCTAGCACTGAAGTACAATCCCAGAGCGTGGCGTTTTTGATAATTCCCACGGAAATCGCTTGAGCTGCAAATCCTCTAAAAAGTTATGATGATGAAATACACCTGGCTGTTCTTGATTTTGGCAGGATATGCGCCGCTCGTGCTGGCCGATGTGACTCTGCCAAAAGTGATCGACAGCAAAATGATCCTCCAGCGAGACAAGGTGGTTCCGATCTGGGGCTGGGCTGGCCAGGGTGAGGAGGTG
>CALPMD020000119.1 GCA_943324575.2 Akkermansia muciniphila | reverse complement strand
TCGTGAAGTCCACCGCAAGGTTCGTGCGGTCGACGGCAGGACTCGTGCGGTCGGGCGCAATGTTCCGTCGGTGGAGGGCCGGATGGGCATGGAACTCACTTCAGATCCGTGCGCTGGATCTTTCAGCCCAGCGGGTCGCGGTCGATCCACTCTTCCCTGCCGCGGTCTTGATCCCGGCCACCCACACGCCGCAATGCGCAAAACGATCATTGTGCCAAATTAAAATTGCCAAGCCGCCACCGCGTGATAAGAAACGCCTGTGCTGAGGTTTCGTCTTCTGAAGACAAAAGCTTTTAATGCCACAGTCCCCGAGGAAACTCCTCAAACGCCGCTGTAGCTCAGGGGTAGAGCAATTCATTCGTAATGAATAGGTCGTCGGTTCAATTCCGACCAGCGGCTCCATTCCATCAACGACTTCCTTGGTCCCGCCCAAAGATCCCATGAAGATCACTGTGACTAAATCGTCACATTGTAATGCTCTGTCAGGACGCGGTAAGCCTTCTACATCTTGGAAGCAATGCACCGAATTTTAATTGTTGAGGACGAGCGAGATATCGCCGACCTGATCGCCTTCAACCTCCAGCGTGCAGGCTATGAAGCGATCAAGGCCTACGACGGCATCGAAGGCACGGAGGTGGCACTGCGGGAGCGGCCGGATTTGATTCTCTTGGATTTGATGTTGCCGGGGCGCGATGGCTACAGCGTCTTCCGCGAGCTTCGCCGCGACCCGCGCACGGTCAACACCCCGGTGATCATGCTCACCGCGCGGGCGCAGACCGAAGACCGCATCCAAGGTCTGGAGGCTGGGGCCGACGATTACCTGACCAAGCCTTTCAGCCCAAAGGAGCTGATGTTGCGCGTCCAAGCGGTGCTGAAGCGCTTCGACCCGACACCCGGCGCGGTTGATTTCAGCTATGGCCCGTTCCGTTTCGACAAGAACGCCCAAAAGTTTTATCTGGATAGCGTACCCACCGACCTCACCACGACTGAGTTCAAGCTAATGCTCTTCCTGTGCGAACGACCCGGCAAGGCGCAGGACCGCAACGAACTGCTGCGTTCCGTTTGGGGTTACAGCGATGCCGCCCATAGCCGCACGCTCGATACCCACATGAAGCGCTTGCGAAATAAACTCGGCGAACATGGAACTTGGGTTGAAACGGTCCGCGGCATCGGCTATTGCGTGACGAAATCCGACGCATGACGACCCCCTTTGCTATCCTTGCCACCATTTCGACCATCGTCGTTCTCGCGATCCTTATTTTCCGCGACAGGGACTCACGCAAACAATCCGCAGCTGAAGTTAATGACTGGAAACTCCGACTGGAACGCGACCTCAAGCAGGCGCGCGATGAACGCAACAGCCTGCTGGATGCCCTCGGCGATGCCTTCCTGCTCGTCGATTCAGATGCCAATGTCCGCTTTGCCAATGATGCGGCGCGCGCGCTTTTCGGAGCGCGGGAACTGCTCAACCGGCCGGTGCGCGAGGCCTTTCTCGATCCCCGCCTGGCCGACGCGCTGCTGCGTTGCATCGCCACCGGGGAACCGGTCCAATCGCGTGTCGTCTTTCCCCAGCAATCGTCGCCGCTTGGCGACCTCGAAAACCGTGGCTTCAACGCTTGGATTATCGATGCCGCCCCGCTTTCCAACCCACCCGGCGGTGCTCCCACGGCCCGTGTCATCATTCGCGACGTGACTGCGGAACACCAACTCGAACAAGTGCGTAAAGATTTTGTCGCCAACGCATCGCACGAACTCCGCACGCCGCTAGCCATCATCAACGGCTACTTGGAAAACCTCATCGACGACGACATGATCGATGAACCGGCGATGGCGCGCCGATTCCTCTCCATCATGCGCAAGCACACCGACCGCATCTCGCGCATTGTGGAAGACATGCTAGTGATTTCCCGTCTCGAATCCGGGGAGATCAACGCGCTCAAGATCGAACCGTTCCGTTTCCGTTCGTGCATCCAAGACATTCTCGAACGTTTGGAATCGGTGATCCGCAACCAATCGGTTGAGATGGAAGTCGTCATGCCAGATCCGGGGATGGTCATCCATGGCGACCGCTTCTACTGGACCCAAGTGCTTTTCAATCTGGTCGAAAACGCCATCAAGCAAAACCCGCGCAGTGGTCTGCGCGTCGAGATCGGCTGCGCGCCCGTCGGCGAGAATGCGGAGATCTGGGTGACCGACAACGGCGTCGGCATTCCCAGCGCGGACTTGCCGCATATTTTCCGCCGCTTCTTCCGGGTCGAGAAACACCACTCGCAACAGGAAATCAAGGGCACGGGCTTAGGGCTATCGATCGTCAAGCGCGCCATCGAGGCGCACGGCGGCAGCATCGGGGTAAGCTCGGTCCCTGGCAGCGAGACGAAATTCCTGATCACGGTGCCGCGGGAGCGGGCGTGATACCCTCCCGCCCTGCGGGGCCAGGTGCGGCAGCGGCAAATCCTGCGCTTTTTCGGAAAATATCCGTGCGGCCGTGGAAAAAATCCGCGTTACTAACGGCGGACACTGGCGTTGAGCCATTTCACCCCACCTGTTTTTCCCATGTCTGCCTCTTCCATCCGAATCCTTGATCAGGAGCACCTCCCCGCCGCAGGATGCCTGGTTGTGCCGGGACGGATCAATCTGGTCCTGGCACAAGCTCTGGAAAAACTCTTCGTCGGGCGCAAAGTCACTTGGCTGATCGAAGAATCGGCGCACTACGATGCCAACCTCCGCAGCTATCTGGAGAAGTCGGAATCGGGCGCGATGTTCGCCGCCAGTGATGCCGCGCCTGCCGCAGCCGGCAAACAGCTCAAGCCGTACTTGGGCAATAACGGCGTTTTGATTTTTGTCCCCGGCCGGGCCAATCCGTCCAACGCCACCGCCTGCCACATCCCCGCCGCCCATCTCAAAGCGCTTTGCGCCTTCGGGTTGCCGATTCTGCCCGTCGCCATCGATTGCCCGCGCGAATCCTGTCTGACCATCGAGCACAAATCGTCGCTGCCCCTCGCGATCATCGCCATCGGCCAAGTGATCGCGGCCGAAAAGAGCAGTCTCCCCGCCTACCAGCAGGCCTTGTGGGTCGCCAACGAAGCGGCCTACCGCAGCCGCCCGCTGTTTCATGGCTCGCTGGCAATGGCGCTGCTCGAGGGACTGAAAAAACACGGTTCCAAAAAGCGCGTCCTCGACGGTTCGGACGACACGGAACTTTCCTTTCACAAAGTCCTCGCCGCGGCGATCGCCTTTGCCAGTTACCTCAAGAAGGAAACCGACCAACCGCGCGTGGCGATTGTTTTGCCGCCGGGCAAGGCTGGACTCATCGCCAACCTGGCCGTGCTCTTTGCTGGCAAAACCCCGGTGAACCTCAATTTCACCGCGGGCCATGAAGCGATCCAATCCTGCATCCGCCAGGCCAATGTCGATCGCTTCATCACCGCCGACCCCTTTGTCCGCAGAGTCCCCGGCTTTCCTTGGCCGCCGAACCGCGACCTCATCCTCATTGAGCGTGTCCTGCCGACCCTGAAAAAGAAGATCATCCCGTGGGTGATCATTGCCAAGATTCTGCCCGCCAAAGTCCTCGGTCGCTGGCTGGGTCTCAACCGCCGCCGCGGCGATGATGAAGCGATCCTGCTCTTTACCTCCGGCTCCTCCGGCGAGCCGAAAGGCGTCGCCCTCAGCCACCGCAATGTGCTGGCCAACGTCTGCCAATTCGGCACCCGGCTGGAGTTGCCCAAGGACTCATCCATCCTCGGTTGCCTACCGCTTTTCCACTCATTCGGCAGCACTGCGACGCTCTGGTTCCCAGTCATCGAAGGCATCAACCTGGTGACCTATCCGAGCCCGTTAGAAACCAAGCGCCTCGCGGAATTGATCGCCCTGCACCAGGTCAACATCTTCCTCTCGACGCCCACCTTCCTGCGCGGCTTCATGAAGCGCACCGACCCGGCTCAGTTTTCCTCGCTCAAGTTGGTCGTCACCGGCGCGGAGAAACTGCCGCAATCGCTCGCCGATGCCTTCGAGCAAAAATTCAGCATCCGTCCTCAAGAAGGCTACGGCCTGACCGAGACGTCGCCCGCCACCAACGTCAATCTGCCAGCACCTGAGGCCAAGCCCCAAGCCATCACCCTGCCCTCCTCGCGCAATGGCTCAGTCGGCCAAATGCTGCCCGGGATGGCGATCAAGATCACCGACCCGGTCACGGATCTGGAGATCCCCCTCGACCGCCAAGGCATCATCTGGCTCAAAGGCCCCAACGTCTTCGGCGGCTACCTGGGCGACCGCGAAAAAACCGCCAAAGTTCTCACCTCCGATGGCTGGTTCTGCACCGGCGACGTCGGCCGAGTGGATCAAGATGGTTTCCTTTTTATCGAAGGGCGGATCACACGCTTCTCCAAAATCGCCGGTGAAATGGTCCCTCACGAAACCGTCGAGGCGGCGATCAACAAGGTCCTCGGCCTCGACAACGAAACCGAGCGCCGCATCGCCGTCGTCGGGGTGCCCGACGACCATAAAGGCGAATCGATCCTCATGCTTTCCACCCTCACCGGCCCCGGCCTGGAACAGGAATGCATCGGCCTGCGCTACAAATTACTCGACGAGGGACTGCCCCCGCTGTGGTGTCCCAAGCGCATCATTTCCGTCAGGGAGATCCCCGTGCTCGCCTCCGGCAAGCTCGACATCAAAGCCTGTGAAGCCATCGCCCAAAAAAGCCTTTGAAACTTCCCGAGTGAACCGCCAAGCAAGCCAACGACTTTTGCATCCTCTTCCTCTGCGTCCCTTAGCGACCGCCGCGCCATTGCGGTAAACCTCTTCATCCCATCCACCTTCGATTTTCATGACCAACCGCATCGACTCCACCTTCGCCCGCCTGCGCGAAACCCAGCAGAAAGCCTTTGTCGCCTACGTCGCTGCAGGAGATCCCAACTTTGAGACCTCCCTCGAAATCATCCGCTCCCTCGCCGACGCCGGAGCCGACATCATCGAACTCGGCCTGCCCTTCTCCGATCCTTTGGCCGACGGCATCGTCAATCAGTTGGCTGCTGAACGGGCGCTCAAATCAGGCATGACCACCACCCGCTCAATCGAGCTGATCCGTCGCTTCCGCGAAACGCACCAGACGCCGATCGTGCTCTTCACCTACCTCAATCCCGTCTTCACCTACGGCTTTGAACAATTCCATCAC
>CALPMD020000118.1 GCA_943324575.2 Akkermansia muciniphila | reverse complement strand
CATCGGGTGAACACTGGTTTGGGACCGATTCGTTGGGGCGCGATCTTTTTTCACGGGTGCTATACGGAGGGCAAGTTTCCTTGCTGGTTGGACTGGTGGCGACCGCCGTGGCCGTCTGCATCGGCGTGGTTTATGGAGCCGTGGCGGGCTATGCAGGCGGCAAAGTCGACGACCTTCTGATGCGTTTCGTGGACATTTTGTTCTCTCTACCCTTTCTAGTGCTGGTAATCCTTTTCGCCTTGGTTATGGATAAGCCGGCTTTCGAATTCACCGAATGGGTCATCCGAGTGACCGGATTTGAGCGGAATCGTGTTGCCCCGATCACCACGCTAATTCCCTTGTTCATAGCGATCGGTGCCATTGGCTGGCTGACGATCGCGCGGATTGTTCGCGCCCAAGTGATGGCGGTGAAAAAGCAGGATTTCGTGGAGGCCGCGGTTTCGCTCGGCTTGGGCCGTTCGCGGATTTTGTTTCGCCATATTCTGCCGAACGTTATTGGGCCCATCATTATCTACACCACTCTCGCCGTGCCAGGGATTATGCTGCTAGAAAGCGTCCTGTCTTTTCTTGGTCTGGGGGTGAAACCGCCGAATAGCTCATGGGGAATTTTAATCAAAGAGGGAGCGGATCGCATGGAAACTAGTTGGCTGATGCTGTTTTTCCCGTCCTTTTTTTTCGCCAGCACGCTATTTGCCCTCAATTTTTTAGGTGATGGTTTGCGCGATTCGCTGGATCCCAAGTCCGCTAAAAACTAAAAAAGTTCTGTGCTCCTGGTTTTTTCGGCGCACATTTTAGGCGCATGATAAAAATGAATTCTTGCAATTTCGATTCAAGCCAGCCTAAAAATCAGTTCGATTGAACGGCAACAAAGCTTGCTCGATCGTTTTTTTGTTAAATCGGTGACGCCTTGATTGCAAAAAATGTGCTAAAACACAATGGCGTCATCAGAATTGAATTATATGGATATCTACGTGGGCAATTTGCCATACACTGCTACAGAAGGAGACGTTACTGGCCTCTTCGCCGCTTTTGGACCCGTCGAACGGGTAAAAATCATCACTGACCGTGAAACCGGACAATCCAAGGGATTTGCTTTCGTCACGCTCGGCGACCAAACCCAGTTGAATGCAGCCATCGAGGCTCTCAATGATTACGACTACAACGGTCGTGCTCTCCGCGTCAACGCATCCGAACCGAAAGAATCCCGTCCAAGTGGCGGCGGCGGCGGCGGCTATGGTGGCGGCGGCGGCGGTGGCGGTGGCTACAAAGGTGGCGGCGGCGGCTATGGCGGCGGCGGCGGCGGTGGCGGCGGCTACAAAGGCGGCGGCGGCGGTGATCGTCGTGGCGGCGGTGGCGGCGGTGGCCGTTGGTAATTAGACGATTCCCGTTATACGTTTTTTTAAAAAGCGCCCGATTCTCCTTTTGAGGGGGGTCGGGTCTTTTTTTGGGAGGATGAGTTCGGACTTTAGTTGATTTGGTGAAATTGAAGAGACAAGATCGCGCTCGTGAGGCATTTATTTAGCAGTAAGTAGCCGCTCATGACCCAGCTTTTGATCGAACCCGCCCGTCGCATCGGTTGCGAGGACATTCCCGCTCTCACGGAAGTCCTGCGGACTTCTGCCCAACGCCAACGCTCGGCCATCGACGACATATTGGACGCGGATGTCGTCGACGAAGAAAGCTACCTACGCGAACTCGCGCATGATCTCGGCATCGAGTGGCTGGACAGCATCCCGATGGCGGAAGTTCCCCTGCCCTTGCGTGAAGCCTGCGGTCCGCGTCTGGCGCTGCGCCACCGTCTGCTGCCCGTCGCCATCACAGGCGACGGCCACCACAAGCGCCTGAAACTCGTCACTTTCGACCCCTTCAATCTCATCGCCCGCCAAGCCGCGGCCCAAGAACTCGAACTGCCGATCGACTGGTGCATGGCCTCCCGCAAGCGCCTGCACGAAGCGCTGCGCCGCCTCTACGGGGTCGGAGCCGACACGTTCGAGCAAATCCTCGAAGGCCGCGATTTCGATTACGACCACTTGGAACACGGCGAAGACGAAGCCAACGTCATCGACCAAGATGATGATGAAGAGGCCAGCGTCGTCAAATTCGTCAACCAGATCATCCGCGAGGCGCTCGACCAGCGCGCCACCGATATTCACGTCGAGCCTTTGAGCACCAATCTCCGCATTCGTTACCGTATCGACGGTCGCTTGGTCGAGATCGCCGTGCCGGAAAACATCAAGGCGCTGCAAAGTTCTGTCATCGCTCGTCTCAAAATCATGGCTCGCCTCGACATCGCCGAGCGCCGCGTGCCGCAGGACGGCCGGATCAACCTCCAGTTCGAAGGCGCAACCATCGACGTCCGCGTCGCCACCGTGCCCACAGTCGAGGGCGAAAGTGTTTCACTGCGTCTTCTCAACCAAGAGAAGTTCAACATCGCCAAACTCGGCATGGAGCCGTTCGTTCTCAAGAAGATCGAGTCGCTGTTGCACCTACCCAACGGCATCATCCTGATCACCGGCCCGACCGGATCGGGTAAATCCACCAGCCTCTATTCCTTCCTCACCGAAGTGAACCACCCCGAGCGGCGCATCGTCACCGTCGAAGACCCCGTCGAAAACAAACTCGTCGGCGTCATGCAGATCGCCGTGAAAAACGAGATCGGCCTGACCTTCGCCACCGCCCTGCGCTCGATCCTCCGCGCCGACCCGAACATCGTGATGATCGGGGAAATCCGCGACCTTGAGACCGCGGAAATCGCCATCCGCGCCTCGCTCACCGGCCACTTGGTCTTCTCCACCCTCCACACCAACGATGCCATGGGCGGCATCAGCCGACTCATCGACATGGGTGTGGAACCCTTCCTCGTCTCCGCCGCTGTCCGTGCGTTCCTCGCCCAACGGCTGGTCCGCCGCCTCTGCCCGCATTGCAAAACTCCGCGCGAAGTCAGCACCCAAGACCTCCGCAACCTCGGCGTGCCACCCGAACTCAACGGCCAAGTCTATTCCCCGAAGGGCTGCGACCGCTGCCGCATGACTGGCTTCTCTGGCCGTCTCGCCATCTACGAAATCATCCTGCTCACCCAAGCGATGCAGGAACTCGTCGTCCACCGCGCCCAAGCCGTCGAACTCCGCGCCCAAGCCGTCCGCGACGGCTACGTCCCGATGCGCGAATACGGCTGGCACAAGGTGATGAAAGGCGAAACTACCATTGAAGAAGTCATCTCCGTCACCTCCTCCGATATCGGCGGCGGCGAGTAAGCGGCGCATTTCAGCTTTCCGCTTTCCCTATTTCAGTTTTACCCAACGATGCCTCTCTTCGCCTACAAAGCTCTCGCCGCTAACGGATCCGTCACCACCGGCGAAATCGACGCCGCGGACCGTCCCGAAGCCTTGCGCGTGCTCGACCGCAAAGGTCTCCAGCCCGTCAGTCTCAAGGAAACGGCAGCCGCAGCCTCGGCCAAACAGACCAGCGGCAAAGCCAAGGCGGACGACAAGGCCGAAGCCAAAGAAGCCGCCATCCCCGATGGCCCGATCAAGCTGAAGCGTCAGGAAGTCGTGCTCTTCACCGAAGAACTTTCCGACATGCTCAGCGCCGGTCTCCAGCTGGAGCCCGCCCTCAAGTCGATGGAAAACCGCCAGGAGCTCGGCAACCTCAAGGCCGTCTCCTTCAAGATCCGCCAAATCGTCCGAGATGGCGTCAACTTCTCCGTCGCGCTGAAAAAAGTCAGCCCCAGCTTCGGCCCGCTCTATTGCTCGCTCGCCGCCGCTGGCGAGGCATCCGGCGCGCTCGACGACATCCTCAAGCGCCAAGCCCACTACCTCAAAACCCTCGCCGAGCTCCAAGCCCGCCTCATCCTCGCGATGATCTACCCCGCCTTCCTCGTTCTCGCGGGCATCGGCGTTTCTATCGTTTTCATCACCGTCCTCATTCCGCAGCTCACCGCCCTGATCCACAGCAGCGGCGGCAAAATGCCCCTCGGAGCCGCCATCCTCATCGGTGCCTCCGCCTTCATCAGCAAATGGTGGATCGTCATCCTGATCACCCTCATCGCCGCGGGCATCTTCTTCAAAGCCTGGAAGGACAACGACGCCAACAAGCCCGCTTGGGATCGAATGAAACTCAAGCTCCCGCTCGTCGGCCCCGTCATCACCAGCCGATTCTACGTCCAGTTTCTCGAAACCATGGCCAACCTCGTCGGCAACGGCCTGCCCCTACTTCGCGCCCTCGAACTCTCCCGCGACGCCACCCAAAACCGCGGCCTCCGCGGCGAGCTCGACAAAGTCATCGGCCAAGTCGGCGACGGTCGTTCCTTCTCCAAAGCCCTCATCCGCAACGGCGCCTTCCCGCCCCTGCTCATCGATATGATCTCCGTTGGCGAACAAACCGGCAAAATCGACCAATCCCTGCGCCGCGCCGCCGAGCGCTACGACAAGGAGCTGGATAAGGATTTGCAGAGAATCATGGCACTGATCATGCCCAGCGTTTTGATTGTCATGGCTGGCCTCATTGGCACCATGGCTTATTTGATGATCACGGCCATCTTTCAGACGATCGCTAACCTCAAATAATCTTCCTCATTTAAGATTGGAGCTGCAAGCGAAGCCTGGCGAGCCTCAGCGTTTCTCAATAGCTACGAGTGTGATGTCGTCCATTTGCGGTCCTTGGCCGGTGAATCGTCCAAGTTCGCTTTGCATTTGAGATAGAATGCCCTCCGCGCCGAGGGGCGCAGCTATACGGAAGGTTTCACACATGCGCTCTATCCCGAATTCTTCATCGTGGGCATCAAGAGCTTCTTTAACCCCGTCGGTGTAGAAGAGGACGCAGTCACCGGATTTCAGTTCGATTTCTTGATCACGTGTGACGCGCTCAAAAACCGATCCACTATCAATGCCGAGGGCAAGGCCAGGCGAGCGCAGGAGCTCGACTTTGCCGGTTTCTTTGCGGAAGAGAAGGGCTGGCTCGTGGCCCGCGCGGGCGAGAGTGAGTTTTCCATTTTCGGCATCAAGAATACCGTAAGTCATGCTGATGAACATGTCCTCGCGGATATCTGGAAAGACTTGGCGATTTACGGCAGCCATCACCCAAGGCTGATGTCACCACGCTTCACCAGTTGTTCCACATACATCTTGCGGACACTGCGCTTTTCAGCAATGGCCTTGTACATCAACGGCTGTGTGTAGCTCGGGTCGTCACCTTCGTTGTGACCATGT
>CALPMD020000117.1 GCA_943324575.2 Akkermansia muciniphila | reverse complement strand
TCAGGGTCGCGTCCACACGTCCACCGTTACTGTCGCTGTCCTGCCCGAGGCGGAGGAGGTCGACGTCGAGCTGAAACCCGAGGACCTGCGGATCGAAGTTTGCCGCGCAGGTGGTGCCGGCGGCCAGCACGTCAACCGGACCGAGTCGGCGGTGCAGATTTTTCACCTTCCCACGGGACTCTATGTCCGTTGCGAAGACGGCCGCTCGCAGATCAAGAACAAGGAAATGGCGCTGCAGATCCTGCGCTCCAAACTCTACGAACAGAAACTCCGCGACCAGCAGGAAGCCTACTCCAGCCATCGCCGTTCGCTGATCGGATCGGGCGACCGCTCGGAAAAGATCCGCACCTACAATTTCCCGCAGTCGCGGATCACCGACCACCGCATCGGCTACACCTCGCACAATCTCGCAGGCGTGATGGCCGGCGACCTGACCGAGTTCACTAACGAACTGCAGAAAACCGAGATGAACGAGCGCCTCGCCGAGGCGGGTCTGTGAGACACGCGTGTTTCTGACGGAGCGCTGGCTTTAGCCGGCCACGCCGACTGAAGTCGGCGCTCCATGGGTAGCGGCTCGATCAGGCCGGCGATCCGATGGCACCTGCAATCGGGCCTGAGCCTTCAGGACTGTCCTCTTCGGCAGCCTTGGCGACAGGCTTTTTCTTGAGCTCTTCTGGCACCGGTGGCGGCTTGGGCGCACTGGGAGGGTTGCGCATTTCGCCGAAGTCGATGATGTCGCGCAGGTGGACTGCGTCGAGGGTTTCGTACTCGAGCAAGGCCTTGGCAATGAGCTCGATCTTGTCGCGATTTTCGGTGAGAATGCGGGTGGCCGTTTCGTAGGCATCGTCGATGAAGTGTTTAATTTCTTCGTCAATCACCTGCGCGGTGTGGCCGCTGTAATTGGCGCGGCGGCCACCCATGTCGCCACGACCGAGGAAGACCGGGCCATCACCTTCGCCGTATTCAACCATACCGAGTTTGTCGCTCATACCCCATTCGCAGACCATGTGGCGAGCAAGCGAGGTGGCCTGACGAATGTCGCCAGAAGCCCCGTTAGAAACGTCGTTGCTATTGAAGCCTTCGGCAATACGGCCACCCATGGTGACGATGAGGTTGGCAAGTGCTTCCTTCTTTTGGGTCGAGTACTTATCGCCTTCGGGCAGATACATGGTGGCACCCAGATAGGGACCGCGCGGAATGATCGTGACCTTGTGCAGCGGGTTGGTGTGCGGCAGGACCATATTGAGATAGGCGTGCCCGGCTTCGTGCCAAGCGGTGCCTATTTTTTCTTGTTCGGACATGGCAAGGCTACGGCGCTCGCGGCCCCAGCGGACCTTGTCGCGTGCCTCCTCCATTTCATCGAGCGTCACTGCATTGAGTCCGCGACGAGCGGCAAGCAAAGCAGATTCGTTGACAAGGTTCGCCAGTTCAGCCCCCGAGAACCCAGGAGTACCGCGGGCAATTTTGGAGAGATCCACCCCTGCGGCGAGTTTGATCTTCTTGACGTGAACGCGGAGGATTTCTTCGCGCCCATTGACGTCGGGCAGAGAGATCGTGACTTGGCGGTCGAAACGGCCGGGACGCAGCAACGCAGGATCGAGCACATCAGGACGGTTGGTAGCGGCGATGATGATGACGCCTTCTTGGGTGTCAAAGCCGTCCATCTCGACAAGGAGTTGATTGAGTGTTTGTTCACGCTCGTCGTGACCGCCACCCATGCCATGGCCGCGGTGACGTCCAACCGCGTCGATTTCATCGATGAAGATCAGGCAGGGCGCGTGCTTGCGGCCTTGCTCAAACATGTCGCGGACGCGCGAGGCACCGACACCGACAAACATTTCCACGAAGTCGGAACCCGAGATCGAGAAGAATGGAACGTCAGCCTCACCTGCGATCGCGCGAGCGAGGAGAGTCTTGCCGGTTCCCGGTGAGCCGACCATCAGTACGCCTTTGGGGATGGCACCGCCGAGTTTTTGGAACTTTTTCGGATCGCGGAGGAAATCAACGATTTCAAAGAGCTCTTCCTTGGCTTCTTGAATGCCGGCGACGTCTTTGAACGTGACCTTGTTGCGGTCCATCGTGAGCAGGCGGGCCTTGCTTTTGCCGAAGGACATCGCGCCGCGCCCCGCGGACTTCATCTGCTGACGGAATAAGAAAAATAGAATCCCGATGATGAGCAGGAATGGAAGAAAGGTGAAGAGTGCACTGCTGAGGTAGTCTTTGTTGCGCTCGTAGATCGCCTTGTCCTTGACGAGTTTGTTGAGGTCCTCGCTTTGAATCGCCGTCGAGACGGGAACGCTAAAGGCGATGGCGGGCAATGTCTTGCCAGAGGCGTCGGTCGCAGGTGGCGAGTCAGCGACGATCTTGCGCGTGCCTACAATCACCGCATCGTCGGAGCCAGGCGTGGTGACTACACGCAGGGAGTTTGCGGGGTCATTGAGCTCGACCGATTTTAAAGCCAAGGATTTGCGCAGCTGGGCAAACGAGAGCGTCTCGACGTCATTTTCTAGAGGCAAGTCGGCGCGGTTGGCGACTTGTTGGATGCGAAGGTTGTCGCCCAACAAGTCGTTGATTTCCTGGCGCTGGAGCGCGAAATTCACGAGCACGCGGAAGTCTTTCTTCGGCGAATCCCCCTTGGGGGCTTGGATTTCCGGGGTGATCCAGCCGGTGATGGTCGCATCAAAAGAGGTGTCGGTGGTGATGACCTTTAGCGGCTGCTTGGGGTCATCGACAACGATGCGCTCTTGGTCCCAAGCTTGGCGGAACTGGGAATAGGTCAGCGGCTTGACCTGCTTGTTGGAGATCGGGTTGAAAAATGCCACGCCGAGAATCACGGTGGCCAAACTCAAGAGGCCGAAAAGACGCCAGTTGAAACCACCGGCGTCGCCCGGAGTACGATTCGGCTTGTTGGGTGAAGGAGATGAATTTGGTGCGTCTGACATGATTGATAGAAGAGAAAAATCCAAGACTTGCCCAGTGGACCGCGTATGAAGCGTGCAACGGGGTGCCCTCTGGGAGTGATTGACGATAGCCCAAGAGTGCAAAAAGCAAACCCTTTTTGCACAAGCCTTGCCGAGGGGCCGCGCGTCTGGCAAGAAAGCCGGTGTGGAACCACCCGTAGCCCAGAAAGAACCGCGGCAAAGTCCGTTGCGCAGAATGCGTGCGCTCGGCTGGCTGCGCGCCATTCCAGGGGTCGGTCGGCTACGTGCCCTACGCCCCGGAACGGATGCGCACGTCGGCGTTCTGGTCGATGCTTTCGTGGCATTTGCAACCTTGGATGATGTGCTCAGTTCGCTGGAGGCGGACTTGATTTTGGATATGCTGCGCTGTGCCTTTCCTGAGGTAGACCACGGCTGGCTGGCCAAGCGCTTGCAGCGGGCAGTCGCAAATCCACAGCCCCTGCAGGCTCTGGCGGTCGAACTCAAAGACAGCTTTGACGATGCTGGCAAACTGGCCCTGGGACTACAGCTTTTTACGCTGGTGGACGCGGCGGGACGCTCGGAACGCAACCGCACCAGCTTCGAAATCTTCATGCGGCGCTTAGGGCGCCCAGACTATGGGGTGGCGATTCTAAGCGAAATGCGCGGCGAGGCCACCCAACCCAGCGCCGAAGAACTTCCCTTCGAGCGTTTGATCTTTGGTCGAGATGGAGCCGATGTCATACTACCGCCTGCGGCGAGCGATCACGAGTTCCGAGTTTACCGGGCCGACGATTTAATTCTCGTTAGAAATACGGGCAATGCACCGCTGTGGATTCGTGGGCGCTCGGTGGAGACTGGTTCGTTTCTGCGCATGCGGGAACGCCAACCACTGGTGGTACCGGGATGGACGCTGAGCCATGAGGATCTGATGTTTTTCCTCGATGTGAAACGCACAGGGAACCGCCCGGCGATCTATCTGGAATCTGGCGACGGCGGGCTGACTGCCGAACGGACGCGCGGACGCCACAGTGCGCTGCGCGTGAGCTTTGGTCTGCAAGCCGAAGTCGAAGCGCTGCGCAACACCGAGCTGCACGCGGGTAGCCGCGGTCCACTGAAAAAAGGGGATGTGGTCAAATGCCTGAATCACGAGCGCCTGGGCGATGCATCGGGCTTTAGTCTTGCCATCAACGAGCTGCGGCGCAAGGCCACGCAGTCAGGACGGCGCTTTCGTTTGGCGGGAGACCGACAAGTCTATCTGGTTTCTAACGATGCCTCTACCCTCTCCCCCGGCGACTTGCTGCTGGGCCCGAATCTCTCGCCCAAGGCGGTGCTTTTCATCCGCTACGATGCCGAGCGTGCAGAAGGCGAATTGGAGATCCGCGAGAGCCATGGGTCGATCCTCGTGGACGGCGTTGCCGTGCGCCAGACCGCGCCATTGCGCGACGGTTCATTGATCCGCCTTTCCGGAAGCCAAGCGGTCCGCTGTCGCTTCAGCGAAGGCTTTTTGGACGAGGAGCGGACGCTGATCGAGACGCTCCACGTGGAAGACTTGATCCATGACTTCGGACCGGATTCGCGAGCCTTGGACCACTTGACTTTTGAAGTGAAGCGCGGGGAGATGCTTTGCATCATCGGCCCGAGCGGCAGCGGTAAAAGCACCTTGCTGGCGGTTTTATCCGGCCAACGCGAACCGACGCGCGGCAAGGTCAAACTCAACGGTATTTCGCTTTATGGGCAGAGAGAGCAACTGGTCCCCTTCATATCCCACATGCCGCAGGAGGAGGCGCTCAATCCGCAGCTAACCGTGCGCGAACACCTGCGCCACGCCATCACGATCCGCCGTCCCGCACTTTCCTTGGCCGAACACGAACGGCGCGTGGACAGCGTACTGGCAGAGCTAGGCTTGCAATCGATCGCGCACCGCCGGGTCGGCGCGCCGGGTGAAAAAACGCTCTCTGGCGGCGAACGCAGCCGCCTGAACTTGGGCGTAGATCTAGGAGGTCGGGCTGAGGTCTTTCTGTTCGACGAGCCCATATCGGGCCTCTCCTCGAAGGATTCCGAGCACGTGGCGGAGACGCTGCGTTCTTTGGCACGGGAGAAAATCGTGATTGCATCATTGCACCGACCGGGCGCGCCGGTCCTGCGCTTGTTCGATAAAGTTCTGTTACTGGATAGCGGCGGGCGACTGGCCTACTTTGGCAGTCCAGCCGCCATGGTCGGATACTTCCGCGACGCCTGCGAAGAACTGGCGATTTCCCATCCGTCCATTGCCGCGAAATCACCATTGGGGGCCGACTTTGTGTTCGACGTACTGGAAACACC
>CALPMD020000116.1 GCA_943324575.2 Akkermansia muciniphila | reverse complement strand
GGGCACACTACCACAATCATGGCCGATCAAGCTCATCAACAGCCGACTTTTTCGGCCAGACGAGGGAAGCCACTACCGAAGCCGCCAGCACCACGATGATCACCCCCAGCGAGATGTGGGTGTCGATCTTCCAGGTCGAATGGGCGAGCAGCATTTTAACCCCGACAAAGGACAATACCACTCCGAGACCCACCTTGAGATAGTGGAACTTGTCGAGCACCCCGGCAAGGGCGAAATAGAGCGAACGCAGGCCGAGGATCGCAAAGACATTCGAGGTGTAGACGATGAAGGGATCCTTGGTGACAGCAAAGATTGCCGGAATCGAATCGACCGCGAAGATCAGATCGGAAATCTCCACGAGGATGAGAACCACGAAGAGCGGCGTGGCCATGAGGACGCCATTTTCACGCACGAAAAACTTGTCACCGCGAAAGTCGCTGGTGGATGGGATGAAGCGCTTGAAAAAGCGCACCACGGGATTTCTCTCGGGGTGGATTTCCTCCTCCCGCTTGACGATCATTTTCACCCCCGTGAGGACGAGGAATGCGCCGAAGACGTAGATGATCCATGCGAATTCGGCGATCAACTTGGCCCCGAGCGCGATCATGACGGCACGCATGACCAGCGCGCCGAAGACCCCCCAGAACAGAACCTTGTGCTGATAGAGCGCGGGCACCGCAAAATACGAGAAAAGCAGCGCAAAGATAAAGACGTTGTCCACGCTCAGCGACTTCTCGATTACGTAGCCGGTGAAAAATTCCAACCCTTTATCATTCCCCATGAAATGGGCGATTCCCAAGTTAAATAGCAACGCCATGACCACCCAGACTGCTGTCCAGGTAATCGACTCCTTTAGAGTGACGACATGAGTCTTGCGGTGAAAGACGCCCAAATCAAGCGCGAGCATGATGAGGACAAAGACGTTGAACCCGATCCAGAGCCATAGATTGTGCGGTAACATGTGTAGTGGTTGTTAGAATAACTGAGATATTTTGTGAGTCAACTTCACGGATTGGCCAGACGCTGGGGCATGGCGGTGGTGCGGACGTCCGCCCGGCGCTTCCCAATCTTGGTGGAGACTCGGGCAAAGGCATTGGTGACCGCCGCGCGCAATGTGTGATCTGTGGCCCTGACTTGAACATCGGGCCCCGGCGTCACCAGATAGAATGAAACACTGAAGGCCGGGCTTTCGGTCAGGCTGCGTTCCAGATGGACCCTTGCCTCGTCAATCTTGAGGTCCGCTTGCAGGGCTTTGAGCTCATTTTCAAGCATCTCCACAATGAAGGGTGATGGTACATGATTGCGATGGGTGAGCGTTAGTTTCACGAGCGGTTCGAGTTAACGTGTGGAACATGACGCATCACAAAAAATTTGCATAATACGAAAAATAACACTAATCATTCTGAAAAATGAAAGAATTTCCAGAAGTCGAATTCCTCAATTATCACCATCTTCGCTATTTTTGGACTGTCGCGAAAGAAGGCAGTCTGCGCCGTGCATCCGAGCTTTTGAGGGTCTCCCAGCCGTCGATTTGCACCCAGATCAAACTGTTGGAGGCGAGTTTGGGCGAGTCGCTGTTTCGCCCGAGCGGACGGTCGCTCGAGCTGACCGAATTCGGCCAGCTCATCTGCGGCTACGCGGAAGATATTTTCACGCTTGGCAGCGAGATTTTGCGTGCGACCAAGCAAGCTCCAAGCGTGCGCGCTCTGCGCCTACAAGTCGGCGTCGTGGATTCGTTTCCAAAGTTGATGAGCTACGAGATTCTGCGACCGGTCTTGGAGCATCAGCCGCCCGTCCAACTCATCTGCCAGGAGGGGAAGCTGGCTGACCTCGTGTCGCAGCTCAACACCCACCGGATCGACGTCGTCCTCTCTGACGAGCCTGCCTCGCCGGGGATCGCCGGCCGGGTATTTAACCACGCCCTCGGTTCGTCCGACATCACCTTCTGCGCGATGCCCCATTTAGCGAAAAAGCTCAAAGGGCGCTTCCCCAAAAATCTCAACGGCTCCCCCGCACTACTGCCGACCCATAACTGCAACCTGAGACGTGATTTGGAAAAGTGGTTCGAGAGCACCGGGGTGCAACCCCGTGCGGTAGCTGAGTTCGAGGATACCGCAATGATGAAAATTGTAGCGACCAGCGGGCTGGGAGTGATCGCCGTGCCGACCGTGGTAGCGTCGGAGGCAATCGAGAGATACGGCTTCGTGCCGATCGGTCGGACCAAGGAAGTTGAAATCCAGTTTTACGCGATCACGGCAGAGCGCCGCTTCACGCACCCAGCGATTTTAGCCATCACCCGGCGTTTGAGATCGGCTAAGAACAACGCCAAAAAGAAAACCCTATGACTCCGCGCGGATCGGAGAATCGGTGGAAATTTTATGGATTTTCAGTTGGAAAACCCCTCTTCTTGCTCGTATCTTTCATTCATGAAAATACTCACGCTTTTTGGTTTGGTGGCGTGCTTGGCCTCTAGCGTCAGCTGTATGACCACTTATGATGCCTATGGCCGGCCGGTGCAGTCTGTCGATCCCGGAGTGGCGATCGCAGGTGCTGCCGCTGCAGGGGCGATCGGCTACGCGGCTGGTAATAATAACGACCACCATCACTCCTATTATCACCGAGGGGGGTACTATCGCCAACGCCCCTATTACTACAGGCCGCATGGTGGATACTATCGTCCCTACTAAAAGCGAGTTCCGGATCATCGTCTTGTTTCAAGGCTAGTCATTGGGGAATTGAACGGGCAGGCTTCCCCCAGCCTGCTGGCGACAATCACCATAAACCAACACCTTGAAAACTTTCAAAGAACTCGGAATCCCCCAGGACCTGATCCAAGGCCTGCAAGAGCTCGGCATCATCCACCCCACAGAGGTCCAGGATAAGACCATCCCTTTCCTCTTGGAAGACGGTGGCGACCTGATCGCCCAAGCGCAGACAGGCACCGGTAAAACCGCCGCGTTTGGCTTGCCTTTGTTGATGAGGGTGAATCCGAAGTCCAAGGAGATCCAAGGCCTCATCGTCGCGCCCACCCGCGAACTGGCCAAACAAATCGGCAAGCAACTGTTCCGCTACACCAAGTTCTCCGAAAAAATCTTCGTCGAGGTTCTAAGCGGCGGCGACAATATTGACCGCCAAGTGGCTGCGCTGCAAAGACCGACTCACATCGTCGTCGCAACCCCCGGTCGGCTCATTGATTTGATCAAACGCCGGGCGCTGACCCTTGTTTCGGTCAAGCATCTCGTATTAGACGAAGCGGACGAAATGCTGAGCATGGGCTTCAAAAAAGAACTGCAGCAGATTTTCGGCCTCACGAGGGGCCGCCGCAGCACGTGGCTGTTTTCCGCGACCATTCCCGATGCCATCCACGGTTTGATCAAGGACTGCATGACGGGCAAACCCCAGTTGCTGAAGGTAGATAAGGCGCACATCGTCAACCGCGACATCGATCACCAATTCACCATCTGCAGCCGAGACGAAAAAAGTGACTTCATCTCCAGCTTTCTCAAACGCCAAAAGGAAAACCGCGGTGTCATCTTCTGCCGCACCAAGGCCGGAGCGATCATCCTTGGTAAGCAACTCACCACGCGCGGCTTTGCGGTCGATGTCTTGCAAGGCGACCTCACCCAGAAGGAGCGCGACACAGTCATGCGTTCCTTTAAAAAAGAGCGAACCCAGTTTCTGATCGCCACGGACGTGGCCGCTCGCGGCATCGACGTCGAAGGCCTATCCTTCGTGGTCCACCACCAACTCCCCGAACAGGTCGAGTATTACACCCACCGCAGTGGCAGAACAGCTAGGGCCGGCAAAAAAGGTACTTCCGTTGTCCTCATCGAGCCGCGCGAACGGCCGAAAATCACTAAACTCGAAAACGATCTCGGCCTCTCATTTAGCGAAGTTCACTGAGTTGCTGCGTGGCGAGCAATCGTGCAAATTGACACGGAAATCGTGCGTTTTGCGACCTCAGTGAACGTGCTGCTGTTGATTAATCCACGCAATCCCCTACAAAATAGGCTTTCTGGGTTTCGGCACAATACCCGCTAAGGAATGGGGATGCCTCCCCCGCCCCCCGACCGGATTGAAAATCAACGCCGCACCAGTCATTGGGCGATCTGGATCGTCGCGATGATCTTTGCCTTGGCACTTCAGGTACACGCTGACGTGCCGGATCAAGGGGCCGGTAGCTTTCGCGGCATGTATAAAGTCGCCTCCAGCAGCGATCCGTTTTTCCCCATCCAGTCACAACAAGAATACTTCGTCGACTTTGGCGATGGCACTAGCCATGGGAAATTCAGTGGCAAGGTCGCCGTTTCCCTACGCCAGAATCCAAACATCAAGGTGCGCCTGATGGTGTGGCAATATTTCCCCAAGGAGGGCAACCTACGACTGGGCCACCAAACCCACGAAGGGTCGAAATCCGCAGTCGTCGCGGCAGACTGGCGACTGCAAGCCACTTCCGGGGGTGTCCTCTTGGAGCGCGGAAAGCACCAAGTCCTTCTTCGTCGGGCCGACCCCAACGACTATTGATGAATGATCCGAACGCCAAATACCGGATGCAGCGTCAATGTTCTCCACCAGATTGTAGTGTCGTTGTTAACCCATGATGAGTCATGAAACATATGTTAGAAAAACCGGAGCAGCTTGCGGAGAAAGTCCTGATCATCGAAGCCAAATTAGAGGACCTGGAACAAGAACTTCGAGAGGTCGGCCAACCGGCCTCAATTGACCTCACTCGACGCCTCGATGCTTTAAAAATCGAGAGCAAGGCGCTCAAACGCAACCTATTGGAGGTCCGACACCACCAACAGCCCGATCACAATCGACTCCAGAAGATTGAAGCCCTGCTACGCCACATTGAGGATGAAGAAAGTGCCGTGGAGGACGAGGCGAATTTCCTCAACCAAGCAGCTCCATCGTCGATGACTTTGGCCGTCGAGGCGGGTGCTCATATGGTTGATCTGTATCGGCGGGGAATGAGGCACGTGCTTGGTGATCACCACCCACTCGGGACTTCGGTTTTTGTCAATCAGACCCATGCGAATCTGGCATCTGTGTATGGGTTGGATGTGACAAAAACTCCGACTCCCACAAGCACTCTGGAACAGCACCTGCCGCCAGCATGATAAGTCCTATAAGTCCTATAAGTCCTATAAGTCCTATAAGTCCTATAAGTCCTATAAGTCCTATAAGTCCTATAAGTCCTATAAGTCCTATAAGTCCTATAAGTCCTATAAGTCCTATAAGTCCTATAGGGCTT
>CALPMD020000115.1 GCA_943324575.2 Akkermansia muciniphila | reverse complement strand
CGAAGGACGGCAAGATCGGCTTCGACTTCCCGCCGCGCCCCGCCAAAAAAGCGGCCGCCAAAAAAGCGGCGAAGACCAAGGACGCCTGAGGCTTTCCCTCTGCAAGTTTTGGCTTCGGAATGCGAAGCCAAAAACGAAAAAACCTCCGTCGCGACTGGCGGACGGAGGTTTTTTGATAAACGGAGTTGGGAAGTTTTCGATCAGGCTTGATCAGCCTTCTCTTCAGTCTTTTCCTCCTTGGGTTCGAAGCCGTAACGTGCTTCGAGGTCTGCGGCCGCTTCTGGTGCTTCCGGTGTGGCAGCGACTTCAACCACGGCAGCTGGCGCAGCCTCGGCAGTTTCTGCGACGGCTGCAGTCTCGACGATGGTTTGGATCACCGGCTCAGCAGCAACCCCAGCAGGAGCCGTGGAAGCGAGCACCACGCGGCGAGGCTCGCCTTCGGTGCGACCTTCTTGGTCTTCGCGCTCGTCTTGGCCCTTGGATTTGGCACCTGAGACGGTCATTTTACGGCCCATGAAGGGTTGGTCGTGCAGAACTTCCACGCAACGAACGGCTTCGTCCATGCGGAGCATTTCCACAAATCCGTAGCCTTTGGAGCGGTGGGTGCTGCGATTGTAAACGATTTCCACGTTGCGAACGCCGCCAATGCCTTTGAAAAGCTCTTGGAGATCTTGTTCGGTAACGTCGTAGGACAAGTTTCCGACGTAAACGCGGGTGGACTCGACGCTTTTTGGATCACCACCGCGGCTGCGCTCGCTGCCACGGTTGCCGCGGCCACTGCGTTCTTGGGCTGGGGCGCGATCGCCTTCCTCGCGTTTTTCGCGAGGCTCACGTGGAGCACGCGGCTCGCGTGGGGCACGCGGTTCGTTTTCATCGGAACGGGCGTTGCGGGTGTTGGACTTGGGCGCGCGCGTGGTTGGAAACGGCGTGGAAGGCTCAGAATGACGACTCTTGCGGGATGGCGGAGCAGGCTGCTTATAAAGGCCGATAGCGCTGAGGATTTTTTGCCAAAAGCTCAGTTTCGCAGGAGCGTATTTACGCGGGGTGCGAGGAGCTTGAGGACGGAATTCCTCGGAACGGTTGCCGTCTTGGTGGCGACCACGATCGCCACCGTTGCGGCGATCGTCGTTCTGATTCTTATTGCGGTTGGAGCCTCCGCGTGAGCGGCGGCGACGACTGTCTCCCGAATTGCGGGAATCTTGTGTTGCGTTTGACATGGTGTCAGTTGGGGTCTTGGTTTCAGGCGGCCCGGCGCGGCGG
Organism: Akkermansia muciniphila; assembly: GCA_943324575.2. Taxonomy (GTDB): domain Bacteria; phylum Verrucomicrobiota; class Verrucomicrobiia; order Verrucomicrobiales; family Akkermansiaceae; genus Luteolibacter; species Luteolibacter muciniphilus_E. The sequence continues at coordinate 4,022 of CALPMD020000115.1, read as the reverse complement.
GCTCAGGAGCCCGGCAATGCTGGAAGGACCTCGTGCTGACTGGCATAACTCCGACGATCCGGCGTTTTGGTGCCGGGGTGAAGCTCCGCAGCGTCTGCGGAAAGGGGCTTCACCCGTGTCGGAACAAGCCAGCTTTGCGCCGCCGCCCGTGAGTCAAATGATTCCGATTTCCTGACCGCATGCCGAATTTGCCCCAGTGGAAAGGGGGCTTATTCGGAAAGCGCATCGGCCTGATGCGGACACCGGAGTTTGGAAAAACCTGCTCATGTTCGATCATAATGACTTTTTTGGCCTTGGCAAGGCTGGACGACGCCATCTGCGTTAAAACGCAAAAAATATTCGGTTCGCTTAACAATGTTTTGCCAAATCGGCCGGATCGACCATGCTCTTTTGCATGAAGTCGGTTCTATGGATCCCTGCATTTTGCGCCTTTGCCCTCACCCTTTCCAGTTGCGGAAACCTCAACAGTGGCGGCGGCAAAATTGGATCCAATCCTTTGGGCACAGGCCCTTTTGATGAAAACGGCAACTATGTTGAAGCCTGGGCGGACAACCCCGCCAAATGGCGTAAAAGCGGCAGCGCTCCTTCGCCGCATGAGTTGAGGTCTGATGAAATCCCCTTGATCGCCAAAAGCGAACAGCCGCCACAAGGGTCGATCCCGCTCATTTCTGCCAGCGAATCTCGACGCAAAACGTCCATTTCGAAAACCTCGGCGAAGTCCAAGGGCAAATCCGTGGCCGAAAAAACCGTCCGCGTTTCCTCCAAATCGAAGTCTTCTTCGGGTTCCACCAAGTCTAAAACCAAGTCCCCGAGCAAAAAAGAGTCCGAGCCAAGGTCGACTAAAACCAAGGCGAAATCAAAATCCTCCACCAAAGAGAAGCCCGAGGCACAGTCAACTAAACCCAAGGCTAAATCGAAATCTTCCACCAAAGAGGAGTCCGAGCCAAAGTCGACCAAAACCAAGGCTAAATCAAAGTCCTCCACCAAAGCGGATCCCAAGCCAAAGTCGAAGCCAAAGTCGACCAAGCGTGTCATCAAAAAGGACGACTGAACCTCCATTTGAGAGGCCGTGCGAGGCTCATTGGGCACCGCGATGGCCTCCAAAAATCCCTAGCGCGTGCCACCGACAGAAGCCATCTTGATTCGACTGACTCGTTTGACGGAAACCAGTCTGATCGTGCACTGGTTCACGGAAGCGCAGGGCTTAATTAAGACCGTGGCAAAAGGGGCTCGGCGGCCAAAAAGCCATTTTGCAGGGCAGTTGGATTTATTTTTTGGCGGCGAAATCACGCTGACTCGGTCGCGCCACAGTGACTTGCACACTTTACGCGAGGTCGCTATCCGCCAGTGGCGAGGAGGGCTACGCCGCAACTACACGACCACCTTACTCGCCGCCTATTTCTGCCAATTGCTGGAAATGGCCGTAGAACCTGAACACCCGCTGCCCGAATTACACGATTTGCTGAAGCGGGCGCTCGATCACTTGGAAACGGCGGAGCCAACTTTACGAATCCTAGAGCACTTCGAGAAGGAACTCGCGCGACTTCTCGGAGTTTTCCTGGATTCAAGCCACGTCGAGATTTTACTGCGCGAATTACTCGGCACACTGCCTGCTAATCGAGTTGAGTTGATCGAAAGACTTTCGCCAATAGATGCTTTCCTCTCGTCAGGAGCTAAAAATTGCGAATAGTTGATAGCAACTCTCCAAAAATTATGGACACCGCCACAGCAAATCTCATTGCCATTCTTCTGGGCCGCGCAGAATCCCTCCGTGCTGCGGGAAACCTCCACGAGGCGCTCCACTCCGTGAATGCTGCCGTGCAGAAATGCCAGCAACTTCTGAGTCCCAATCTCGACGATATCGATGCCTTCGCCACCGCGCTCGAAAAGCGGGGTGACATCTACCGTGAGATCAGGAGCTGTGAACTCGCCCGCGATGACTACCGCCAAGCGATCGACCAGCTGGATAATCGACCTGACCGCTTCGCCCAAATTGGACGACTACACGCGGCTCTGGGTGCTGCTGAGGACGAGCTCGAGCACGAAGAAAAAGCTGTCCATCACTGGCAAATAGCCATCGAATTTTTCGAGAGAAATGAGCCGCCACTCTTGCTCGATATCGCAGCGATAGCGAACAACTTGGGCGTCGTCACCAAAGCCAAGGGCGACTTGGAGACAGCCGAAGCTTATTTCTTGCGAGCCTTGGAGATCCTCCACTCGCTACTCGGGCAGGAGCATGAACAAACTGCGACGGTTTCGAGTAATCTCGGGGCGCTTTATCAGGCGGCTCGATTCGACGAGCAAGCGCGCGAGCTGCACATGATCGCACTGGAAACTCGCCACAGATTGCTAGGCGATGAACATCCGGATACCGCCCAGTCCCATAACAACCTCGCGCTGGCCCTGCTGCGCACCGGTGACCGTGCGTGGGCACGCCGGCATTTTGAAAGTGCCCTGGCTGGCTATGAAGTACTCGGCGGCGAGTATGCCGCCGACTTGGAAGCTGTGAGTTCGAACTACTGCGATTTTCTTCGCGACGAAGGCGAAGACCAACTGGCAGAAGTGATCGAAGGACGCATGCGCGATGCCGCCGAAACGTCTGCGGCCTACTAGAAATCACCAAAGTTCCACCTGCGCGACGGCAAGGGCGGCGATACCCTCCTTCCGACCGATAAAGCCCATGGTTTCATTGGTCGTGGCCTTGATGCCGACGCGCTCGGGGGCGATCCCCAATGCAGCACCGATATTTTCGCGCATGGCGTCTCGGTGAGGCAGTACTTTGGGTGCCTCTGCGATGAGCGTGGAATCGACATTGATGATGGTGAATCCCCCCGCCGCTGCCAGCTCGCGGCATTTCACGAGGATTTCGAGCGAGCAAATATCTTTGCAGGCTGGATCGCCCGGCGGAAAAAAATAACCGATGTCCGGCTGCCCCATCGCACCAAGGACCGCATCAGCGATGGCGTGGCTTAGGACATCCGCGTCTGAGTGCCCTGCGAGGCCATGACTGTGGGGAATAGTCACGCCACCAAGAACCAGTGGGCGGTTTTGCGCGAATTGGTGAACGTCGTAGCCGATGCCAGTCATGGGAGCCGTGGAGAGTTACAGGATTTCTTCAAGCGGGATTTTGCCATTGCTGGCCACAATCGAGTAGGCATCAGCACTGCCAGGCACAGGCGAAAGGTCAACGGAGCCGCCGACCGTTTCAATGAGTAACTGACCCGCGGCGATGTCCCACAGGGAAATGCGTGACTCGATGTAAGCATCCAGACGACCGCAGGCGACGTATGCCATACCGAGGGCCGCGGAGCCCATCATGCGCATTTTTTTTGCCCGCAGTGAGGCGCGATGGAAGCGCTCGATGCCGGTGCGGAGGGTGGCCTCGTCCTTGCCGCAACCGACGTAAAGGATGGATTCCCCGAGCGTGGCCCGTTGACTGATGGAGATAGGGCGGCCATTGAGCAAGGCTGGGCCGCCTCTTTCTACGGTCCATGTCTCACCCACCATCGGATCATGGATGACGCCGACCACGATTTCACCCGCAACGCGTAAAGCGATGGAGACACAGAAATGAGGAATGCTGTAGAAGAAATTCACCGTGCCATCGATAGGATCGACGATCCACTGGCGGGGGGACTCTTGGTTGCCCGCGATGCCCTCTTCGCCGTAGAGTGCATCGCCAGGGCAAGCCCCGAGAAGAATGCCGGTGATGAGATCCTGAGATTCCTTGTCGAGCGCGAGCTTGATGTCGTGATCCGTGGATTCATCAACTGTGGCGGCGCTGCCGAAGTGTTGACGGAGAAGTTTTCCCGCTTCAAGTGCGGCATGAGTAGCAAGTTCGAGATCGGTCATGATAAATATCAGATAGGCATTGGAGAAGAGAGGCATTCAGCATGAAGACGGCCGATAGCCGCGACGAGCTGATGGGAGAGGTCGTGCTTTGAAGCGGCAGGAAGCGCCTCAGAATGCTCGGGGTAAACGAGAAGGATCTCGTTCTGGTCTGATTCAAAGCCCAAGCCAGG
>CALPMD020000114.1 GCA_943324575.2 Akkermansia muciniphila | reverse complement strand
TTTGAGGTCGGGCGTATTGAAAATCGCACCCTCGACCGTGACGGCCAACGCGTTTGCTACGACGCCTTTATTCGCCAGGAATACAGCAATCTGGTGACTGCGAATACGCGGTTTTGGAACACCAGTGGAATCGACATCAGTGCCGGCACCGAGGGTTTCAAACTGCGCACGCCCTCTTTCCAAGCGATGTTTTCCGGCGGCGCCAGCTTCGGCATCCCTGCAGGGATGCCACCCGGAAATGCCGTGGCGGACGGCTGTAGCTATACCCTTTTTGTCAATGAAGATGCTGCCAGCAGCTCGACCTTCAATCCGACGATGAAGTTCATCCTGCTGTTCGACCAGTCGGTGCGCGGCCTGGTCAAAGGCGCGCCGGTCGAGTTTCGGGGAATTCCCGTCGGTCGCGTCGCGGATATTTCCTTCGACTACTTGCAAGCCGCTGACGACTCCCGCATTCCCGTGCTGATCGAAATTGATCCCTCGGCGCTGCGCCGCGAAGCTGCCGACAAGCTCAAGAACCCGGACGAGCAATTCCTGACCACCGCCGTCAAACGCGGCCTGCGCGCATCCCTCAAACCGGGCAGTCTCCTGACCGGCGCTCTGTTTGTAGACCTCGACTATTACAAAGATCCGCTACCTGCCGCTCTCACCAAGGTCGGCGAACTCCCCTGCCTGCCGACGGTGGCCACGGGCCTCGCGCAGTTGACGGCCATTCTCGACAAGATCCAGAGCCTGCCGGTCGACGACACCCTGCGCAAAGTCGGCAATGCGGCCGATACGGTGGCCGATGCCCGCATCGCCCTCAAGGAAATCCAAGAAGCCGCGGCGGAGTACAAAAAACTTCCCAAGGACCTGAGCAAAACCCTCGCCGCACTTGAAAAATCCGTCTCCAGCGTCGGCCCCGGAGGAGCCGTGCAGGGCGATATGCTGCTCACCCTCGACGAACTGCGTGCCTCGCTGCGGTCCTTGAAAGCGCTAACCACGGGTATCGACGAAAAGCCCAACTCGATCCTTTTTGGTCGCGAATCCTCCGGCAACCCAATTCCCAAAGCTCCTAAAAGTAGCCGCTAATCCACTTCCCACCTCATGAACCGAATTTTCGTTTTTATCGCCGCGTTGATGATCGTCGGCTGCGCCCAGCCCGCTAAAAAATTCTATGTCCTCACTGCGAGCGGCTCTACGCCCAAAGGTGGAGGCCTGGGTATAGGAGTCGGGCCGGTCACCCTGGCGGAGTACCTCGACCGCCCCAACCTCGTCATCCAGCAGGCGCCCAACCAGCTCGCGGTGTCCGAGGACAACCGCTGGGCCGGCGATCTATCCGCCTCCATCGCCCGTGTCACCGCAGTCAATCTCGGTCGCGACCTCAATACCGGCAACGTCCGCACCTACCCATGGCAAAGCGATGATGAAATCCGCTATCAGGTGACCTTGGATATTCGCCAGCTCCACAGCAGTGAAGACGGCTACGCCATCATTGAAGCCGGGTGGCGCGCCTACGCCTTGCCCGACCGAACCTTGAAAGCCTCCAGCACCTTCGTCGATCGCGAGCCACTGACGGCCGACGGCTACCCTGCGATGGTCGCCGCCCAATCGCGCCTGCTGGCGCGCCTGACCAAAAACATCGCCGCGAGCCTGCGTTGATCCGCAGCGCGGAGGTGACTTACACCGCGTCGGGAGCGTCTTGGATTTCCGGCTCGGGAACCGGAGAGCGGCCGTTGTTTTCGAGGAGCAAAATCACCTCGTTTTGGACGGCTTCCACTTGGCTGAGAGGGATGTCGGGGTCTTTGACGATGTAGACCTCACCGGTCTTGCGCTGTTCGTAAACGCGCAGGATGCCGTTGGAGCTGCGCTGGCTGTCGGTTTCGCGCAGGAGTTTCTGGCGTTCTAACATCACGGCGAGAATGAAGCGGGTGTTTTCGGTGTGGTCTTCATCCTCCTCGACGAGACGACGGAGGATTTCCTCGGCACCGAGTTTTTCGACGGGGTCGGAATTCTCCGTGCCACTGGGGACGGAGTAGCTCGTCCGCCAGAAGGAAAAAGGCTTCTCCGGGCTGTCCTGCTGCGCGCCCCAGCCATCGACGCCATAGTCGCGGCGCAGATAGCCGCTCGACTCGGGATCGGGGAAGAGCGCGGTAATGATGGACTCGCCATCGACGAAAGGACGTTGGGTGGCGGCACATTCACGCCCGCGGGAACGGACGTGCCAGGATTCAGCAAAAGCCATAGGATTGAGAGCGTTTAATCGTTGCTGGGAAGGAATCGGCGGAGGACCCGGTGAAGCGGCTGCCCCGAGATCCGACGGTGGAAGAAATACAAGCCGATCAGCGCGAAGGCAAGGTTGGGCAACCATGCCGCGAGGGCGGGCCGCAGCGTGCCCGCTTCGCCGAACGCGAGGGAGATCGTCGTAAACAGCAACATCAAGGCAGACAGTGCGATCGCGAGAAAAATCCCCCCCACCGGCGCGCGGCGCGAAAAGTGAATCCCCAGCGGTGTGGCCAGCAGTACCGTGACCAAGCAGGAAAATGGCAGCGCCCAGCGGTAGTGCCATTGCGTCAGGTAGGGCGCGGCATCGGCGAATTGACCGATGCGGGCGTTGGCTTGGAGCCAGCTGTTGAGGTCAGGGATGCCGAGATTGGCTGGGTCGAGGCCGGGACGGATCAACTGCCAGGGGGTCTCTGGCCAGGAATCGATGATGATGGGCTCGGGATGAACTTCGAAGACCGGCGGCTGATTGGCTTGGAAGTAGCCGACCGTCGACTCCTCGAAAGTCCAGCGGCGGGCATCGCGATCCCAAAATGCCCGCTTGGCCGTGAGGCGGTGCTCGAGCGATTTGTTCCTGCGGGTGGTTGAAATTTCTACGTCGAGTAGTGGCTCGCCCTTTTCATAGCCCTTGGGAAATTTACCGACCTTCCACAAGCGGCGGTTGTAGGGATTGTAATGAAGCACTTGGGTGGCCTCGATCACCTGTTTGCCGCTGGCCGTGGCAAGGATTTCGTCCTGGCTGCCTTCGGCGGTGGGTGCGAGGTGGTAGTTCAAGCCGGACAAAAACAGGCTGAATAGTAGCCCGGCGAGGGTGAGTGGCAGGGTGATTCGAACCACGCTCCGCCCCGCCTGAATCATCGAAATGATTTCCCGGCTGGTGGATAGTTTTCCCAGCGAATGCAGCAGTGCCAGAAGCAGACTGTATGGCAATAGCAACAGCAGGACGGCGGGCGAGCGGGTGACGTAAAAGTTGAGGATCGTCTGCAGGACGTGCTTCGATTCGCGGAAATCCGCGATTTTATCGGTCAAGTCCATCAGCAGCCAAATCATCAGCAGCGCGCCAAGGCAGATGCCGAAAACCCCCGCAAACTGGCGGGCGACGTAGCGATCCAGCGTGCCGCCCAGGCTGTAAACGAAGCTGGCGAACGCGGGTAAAAAGAACAGCGCCGCAAGAATCCACGGCCGGGCTTGATGCGCCAACGCATCGGAATCCGGGAAGCCGAGCAACTGCTGTTTGACTGACGCCATCTCCATCGGCACGAGCAGCGCGCAAAGGACAGCACCCAAGGCCGCGAGGCCGATAGGGAGCAGAATGCGCGAAAGGTGGTTGCGGAGATAGGTCATGGAGCGGCCGCGGGCGTCAGACAGTGCTGCTGAATGACCCGAACTGTCGAGCGCGTTATCGTTGCAAGCCGAAGTTGCGGCTTGGCAGCACGGCCAATGCGGGATGGGATAGCCGTGAGATGATTTCCATCAGCGAAGGCCAACCAATCCCCGGATTCAGCGATTCGGTGCGGGAGGCGTTTTCGCGCAAAGGGGTCCTGGCGAAGTCGCGCGACTTTGCCTACCGGCCGCAGCAACAGGAACTCGCGGTGGCGGTGGCCGAGGCCTTGATCAACGCTTCACCGCTGGTGGCAGAGGCGGGCACGGGCGTGGGAAAATCGCTGGCCTACTTGCTGCCCGCCGCGCGCTTTGCCCTCGAGACCGGCCGCAAGGGAATCATTTCCACCCACACGATCAATCTGCAGGAGCAACTGGTGCGCAAGGACATCCCGATCGTGAGGAAAATCCTCGGCGACGAGTTGCCGGCGGTGTTGCTGAAGGGGCGGCAGAACTATCTGTGCCCGCTGCGGCTGCGGCGCGCCTTCGAACAAGCGGGCGATCTTTTCACCGGCACGGAAAACGACGAGCTGGAAGCGATCCGCAAGTGGGCGGAAACGACCCGCGACGGCACGCTGAGCGATCTGAGTTTCCAACCGCAGATGAAAGTCTGGCTGCAAGTGTGCAGCGAGGCGCACCTCTGCACGGCTCGCCACTGCGGGCCGCGCGGCAATTGCTTTTTCCAAGAAGCCCGCAAGGCCGCAGCCGATGCGCGGCTGATCGTGGTCAACCACACCTTGTTTTTTGCGCTGCTCAACACCGACGATGAGCCGGCGGACGGCGGCGATGATTCCAAAAAGACCGGCGGCTTCCTCTTCCCGAACGACTTCGCGGTGCTGGACGAGGCGCACACCATCGAACAAGTCGCGGCGGTCCAGCTGGGACTGCGAGTGTCGCAGTCCGGCCTGCGCTTCGACTTGCAGCGGCTCTATCATCCGCGCACTCGCAAAGGTTTGTTGAAAACATTCCGCAAGGCTTCCGCGATGTCGGCGGTGGAAGAGGCGCTCATCGCCGCCGAGCGCTTTTTTCATCAGGTCGGCGACGTGGCGAAGTTTGGCAATTTTTCAAAAGAATTCCGCGTCCGCGAGACCGAGGTGGTGCCTAACACTCTAGCAGAACCGCTGCGCAACCTGTGGCAGGAGATCGACAACCTCGCTGCCGACGTTGAATCCGAGACGACCCGCGCCGAGCTGCAAGATGCCTCCCGCCGGCTGCGCGAGGCGCACGGTTCGGTCGGTGTTTTCCTCGATCAAAAGACCGATGACAGCGTCTACTGGGTGGAGCGCAGTGGCCGTGATGAGCAACAGTTCAGCCTTCACGCCGCGCCCGTCAACGTCGCGGATCAGCTGCGGCCTTTGCTGTTTACCGGCAAAAAAAGCCTGATCATGACCAGTGCGACGCTCGGCGTTGGCGACCCGCAGCTCGGCTATTTCCGCAGGCGCGTGGGCGCGGAAAGCGCGCGTGCGCTGTGCATTGGCAGCCCCTTCGACTACGAGCGGCAAATGAAAATCCGGATCTACAAATCCGTGCCGGATCCGGGCACCCCGCGCTACGACGAGCTGTTAGCCGAAGGCATCCGCCAGTCGGTGTTAGAGAGCGAGGGCCGCGCCTTCGTGCTTTTCACCAGCTACCGCACCATGCGCGA
>CALPMD020000113.1 GCA_943324575.2 Akkermansia muciniphila | reverse complement strand
GGCTGGCTTTGATCGCGATTCCCATCGTGGGCTTCGCCTTCGCTGCTTTTGTTTTCAACGGCTGGCATGATTCTCAACATCTACGCCTCGCTGGCAGTGGCATTGCCCAGTTGCTGGACAACAACTGCCGACTCTATTACCTCGGGGTCGCTTTGTCCTGCATTGGCCTGCATCCGTTGTTCGGCGGGGGCGGCCGAAGTTTTAGTTGGGAGAACTTCAGATTCGCCAATGCGCCCCTCCAGGGCGACATGGCCACCCATCAAGCAGAACAGGTTCACAACGAACTGCTCCAAGCCGCCACTGACTACGGCATCATCGGAGCCGGCCTTTTAATCGGGTTGGTTGGCAGCTTGGTAGTGATCTCTGTGGTGCGCATTCTCTTTCCAAAGGACTCCAAAGAATTCCAGACGGGCGATGCTTGGCGCTTGGGTGGAATGGCGGCTCTTGCAGGGATGTTCGTTCAATCCTGTTTCAGCTTCGACTTCCATCTCTTTCCGGGAGTGCTGCTTCTTGGCATCTGTCTTGGGCAGTTGTCCTGCGGCGTGAGCGTGCCACGCCCTCGGGTACTACAAATCGGAGCAAGGGGGATTCTCTCTGCTGCGGGGCTTACCTGCATCGCTCTGACCTTCCTATGGGGTTGGAAAGGAACCCAAGTGACCCGCATCTTATGGCCCAGCTATTTTAGCAAAGGACCCGTCATCTCCTCCGAGTCGAAGGTCAAGGCTCTGTCCGATGCCGTCCAAGTCTGGCCACATGCGACTTTCTATCTGGAACAAGCCACCCTCTTACAAACTGCCGCCGCAGCTGACCCATCGGCAGCCTCTCCCGAGACTTTGGATCGAGCCATCCACGCCTACGAAAAAGCCGGGCAACTCAACCGCTTTGATCCCACACCTGTAGTCAATCGAGCCAACCTGCTTAGTTTCCTGCGGCGGGACCGAGAGGCCGAAACTGCCTTTAATCTCGCCATCCGCTTGCAAGGTGGAATGGAGCCCGCATTTCGTGCTCACTTTTCTTTCGCCAAACACCTGACGAGTGTGGGCCGGCGACAGTCCGATCCGGCGGCAGCCAAAGCCATGCAAGAAGTCGCGGCCCAACAAATGGAGCAGGCCGTGAAGCAAATGCACTGGGTCGTTCAAGACATGCAGGTACCGCGAGTGGCGGTCCACGAAAATCTAGGATTGGCCCGCGAAAGGTGCGGCGATGTCCAAGCGGCTCTCCAAGCCTATGACTTTGCAGCTGCGCTTCAAAAAGGTTCGAAGGCCCACTATCACGCCGGCACTCTGCTTGGCAGAATGGCATCCAAGATTTGGGCGCAAAATCGACCTGCCGAGGCCTATGGTTATTTCATCGAGTCAAAAAGGCGCATCGGCTTGGCCAAGGAACTCCCTCAAAACGTCACCGCTGCCCAGCGCGCTGAATTCCTCGCTTACGTCGATCGCGGAATCCAGCTGATGAAGACGGCAAGAATCAAAGCCGTCCCCTACCCGCCCTCGAAGCCCTGAACGCTCAGCGGGCGATCTGATCCCAGTCGATCTGCTTCCCGACAAATTCTGTCAGAAACGCCTGGAGCTTGGCATCGGCCTCGGCTTGGGTGACTTCCTTTTTGATCCAAGGCACTTTTCCATACCACATGGAAACCGAGGCATAGGCCCAACGCTGGTCCATACCGCGAATGAGCCGATCCTTCATATCGATAAAAGTCCGGCTCAAGTGATCGTTAGTGACGTGGTCGTGGCCGACAAAAAAGTAGTACGTCAGGCAGTCGAATTTGACGTATTCCTCGAGGTTTTTGGAGCTGGCGAGACGCTGCGACTGAATTGAAACTAGGCGCTTCGCCGCAAACTGGCGACCATTCGAAAGCTTGAGCGTCTGGCTGCTAGATGAGGTGATATTGTGCCCTTGGGCCGGCATACAGCGCTCCGGACGGTGGATGGAGTTGTTGAGATCCGCCCCGGAAAGCACAATGGAAAGGTCCAAGCGGTCAGGCACCGCGTATCCGTCCGCGGTGGTTTCGCCCGGGCGTGCAGTCAGGCAGATCGCCTTGGAAAACTGGGTATCTGGTGACAAGGTGCCTAACTCTTCCGGGCTGGGCGGCAGATTTTTCAGCGACCACACACCGGAAGAACGCGGCAATTCCATAATCACCGCCGATTGCGCCACCGCACCGACCTTGGGCAAAAAATAGATCGCACTCAGCGCGCCTCCCAAAAACAAGGGCAGTAACCAGGTTTTGCTTTTCATGAATTCGTACGGGTGACTGTGACTCGGCGGACTTGGCGCTGCTGGTTTGTCTTCCATGGCAGACCACCCTCAAGAACCGAGTGGGTCACTAACAAGAGTGTCAGGGAAAACGGATAAAAAAGCAGTAACCCCGACCAGTCGTGCCACGTGGAGACCGCCCACTTGGCATCTCCGTACTCTGCAATGACGAAGATCGAGATCACCCGCAGCGCGTTGCCGAGAATCGCTAAAGGAAACGCCATCAAAAACAACAGCACTCGCTTCCAGAGTGCCATCTTCGCCATGTAGGCCCATGCCGCGGAAATCATCAGCAACGCCATCAGCGATCGGATGCCACTGCAGCCCTTGGCGATATCCAAGGGCGCCCAACTCCCCTTCAATGGCAGAACCTTGGTCCCCTCGACATAGGTCTCCACGCCTAACAAGCCCGAGCCATGATGCGCGAGCGAGGTGGCCAACAATTGCAACTGCGTCGTTGCCTGTTGAAAACTGGGCAATGGGATGGCTAGCCAGAAGAAAAACAGCGGGAAGGTGAGCATCCTTGCCACCCGCCAACCCCACAGATACCAAGCCGAGCCCCAGAGGATGAATGGCAAGCCCACCATCGCGATCCGCGGCTGGAGCGTGCGGTACGCCGCGATGTAAAGAAGCACCCCAACCAACGCCGCACCTAGCCCCCAGAGGCTGCCCAGAGTAACTGACGCCTTGAGATCCTTGAGCCGATAAAACACCAATCCAGCAATGACAAACGGGAACAACAGCCCGTGTTCGTAATCGGTCTCCCCGTTCCACGCGCTGTAAATCCAATCGAAAGCCGACTGCCCGCGCGATGGGCCATAGCGCTGCTCAAACCCGTAAAACCAAATCAACAGCGCGACTGAAGCGAGGATCGATCCCCAGAACCCAATCTTGGCAGCCCAGGATTCAGAATTTCCAGACACGCTGGCGGGTGGTTGGGACGCGTTTTTAGACATCAATCAAGAAATGAGGTGTGCAATTTCCAAGCAAAGTATTGCCGACCGCCCCTTGACTGTCAACAATCCGCCCGCCTTCTTATTTATCGCTCTTTTTTCTCATGAAAATCATCAGTGGAACCGCTCACCGCGCGCTTGCCGAACGCATCGCAGAACACCTCGGACAACCGTTAGCCGACGTCCACGTCTCCGCCTTCCCCGATGGGGAAACCGAAGTCAAAATCAACGAAAACGTCCGCGGTGCGGATGTTTTCATCGTCCAGCCCAGTTGCCCGCCGACCAACCACAACATCATGGAGTTGTTGATCATGGTGGATGCCGCACGCCGGGCCAGCGCGGAGCGGATCACCGCGGTGATGCCGTTCTTCGGCTACGCCCGTCAGGACCGCAAGGACCAGCCGCGCGTGCCGATCACTGCCAAGCTGGTGGCGAATTTGCTGACCTCCGCTGGCGTCAGCCGAGTACTGACGATGGACCTGCATGCACCGCAGATCCAAGGATTTTTCGACATTCCCGTCGATCACCTCTACGCAAAGTCGGTGCTGATCGGCTACCTACGCGAGCGCCACCCGGACACTTCCAATCTCACCGTCGTTTCTCCCGATGTCGGCGGCGTAAAAATGGCCCGTGCCTACGCCGATGCTCTCGGTGCGGAACTGGCGATCGTCGCCAAACACCGCGTCAGCGCCACTCGCGTCGAAGCGATGAACGTCATCGGCGAAGTCGAAGGTCGCGATGTCCTGCTAGTCGACGACATGACGGAAACCGCAGGAACCCTCACTGCCGCCGCCGAGATTCTCCACAAACACGGTGCCAAGCGGATCTACGCAGGCGTCTCCCACGCCATTCTCGGCTCGCTGGCCCACCAACGGATCCGCGATTCCGCCATTGAAGAGGTCATCACCACCGATTCCGTGCCGCAGGCCGAGGGCCCGAAAGTCCAGGCCGTCAGCATCGCTCCGCTGCTCGGCGAAGCGATCCGCCGCATCCACTGCGGCCAGTCCATCACCTCGCTATTCTCACTTTGACACGCCTGATTGCGGATTATCCGAACAATTTTTTGACAAGTGACCTCAAGACCGCTACACACCGCGGCCCCGCACTGAGTTTCAGAAATCCTCAGCGCACCTTTTAAATACTAACGCCCTCTCTGTTATGGCCAAGAAGACATCTCTCAAAGCAGCTCCACGCGCCCGTACCGGTTCCGGCCGCCTCAATCAAATGCGCCGTGAAGGCTGGGTCCCATCCGTGATCTACGGACGTGGCACCGAAAACATCAACCTCAAGGTCGATGCCAAAACCTTCGCCGACGTTCTCGCCCACAGCAGCTCGGAAAACATCCTCGTCAACTTGGAAATCGAAGGCCACGGCACTCGCCTCGCCTTCCTCCAAGCCATCCAACACGACTCGCTTTCTGGCATCACGCTTCACGCTGACTTCCGCGAAATCGATGAAAACACTCCGATCGTCGCCCACATCCCGACTCACCTCAATGGCGAGTGTGTTGGCGTCAAAGCCGGTGGCCTGGTCGAACAATACGTTCACGCAATCGAAATTTCCTGCCTGCCTAATGATCTCCCCGAGACCATCGAGGTGGACATCAGCAGCCTCGAAATCGGTGCATCGCTCCACATCGGCGACATCACGTTGCCAGCCGGTGTTCGCGCCACTCACGCAGCCGAAGTGGTTGTTGCACACGTTGGCAAGCCAGCAGCAGCGATTTCCGAAGCAGCGGCTGGCACTCCTGCCTAATCTGCGGCCATTATAGCCCTTCCCAAACGCCCGGTCTGCTCACGCGGCCCGGGCGTTTGTGCGGTTGCGTTTCTCGTTCGAAAAATCCACATTCCCCTTCGCCATGTCATTTTCACTCATCGTCGGCCTCGGCAATCCCGGCAAGCAGTACGAAGACACCCGCCACAACGTGGGATTCATGGTATTGGATCGCCTGGCCGCCGCAGAGGGTGCGACTTTCCAATCGGCTCCGAAGTGGCAGAGCCACCCCGCCAAACTCCCCGGCAGCGGCACGATTCTGCTGAAACCGCAGACGTTTATGAACCTGAGCGGCCGCGCCATTCACCAAATC
>CALPMD020000112.1 GCA_943324575.2 Akkermansia muciniphila | reverse complement strand
TTTCCGCGGGCGGGTTCACAAATATGTCTCGCAACTGGAAGCGGCAGCCACCCACCTGCTGATTTTGTTGCATGCACAGTTGGAGTGTCAGCTGCGGCCGGCCTACGAAAGCTCGGTGCTGGATCCTCGCGAGGATTATGCCATGCCGGCGATCTCGCCACTCGTGGGCGAGCGGCGGGATGTCCAGGGAATCTAATACTGCCACGCGGATGAAATTCACGAGCCATCAGCCGCCACCGGTTGCCATGCAGTTGGCACCGATGATTGATATCCTCTTGTTGCTGCTGAGTTTTTTCATCATCAGCTGGCAGTACAGCAAGTCAGAGACGGAACTCAATGTCTCCGTCCCAACGGCCCAAGAAGGGGCCGAGCCAGAGCGGGTCCGCGGCGAAATCATCATCAACGTCTTGGCGGATGGGATCATTCGCGTCGAGGGATTGGCGGTGGATCGTTCGCAGTTGTTCACCAAGCTTTCGGCGATTGCCAAGCAGTTCCAGAATCAGCCGGTGCGAATCCGTGGCGATGGCGGCGTTGCTTATCAGCGGATTGTCGAAGTCATCGACACCTGTCAAAAGGCAGGAATCTGGAATATTTCCTTCGCGACCCAGCGTCCGCCGGAAACGAAGTGATTGTCTTGGCAAGGACACGGAAATGGGCAAAACTCCGCAACTCTTGAAACGCGCGCTAGCACTTCTCATTCTTGCGGTCAGTCCGGCCCTCGCCCAAGTCCCGCGGGCGGTGTCCGTCGATCCGACATTGAGCCCGGATACCGCAAACGATTTTTTCCTGCGGGGAAAAAACCTCTATGACTCGGCCCAAGCGGCCACCGTGATCGAGAGCCGCCTCGATTTTTTTCAGCGGGCGGCGCAAATTTTTAACGACTACCTCTCCTCGTTTGCAGATCACCCCAACGCCGAGATGGCTTGGTGGTATCTGGGGAACAGCTATTACCAATCGGGGCGGATTGACGATGGCAAGCGCTGCTTCAACACCTTGCTGAACCGCTATGGTAAGGGCAAGTGGGTGGCGGCTGCAGCCTACACGCTCGCGGCGGATTATTATAACAAGGGGGAATACGTCTTCGCTGGGCCGCTGTTCGAGCGCTTCGCTGGCAATGCCTTGAAGCCCGATGAGCGCTCGCGTGGCTATTACCTGGCAGGAAACTGCTATCGGCTTATCAACCGCGATCGCGAAGCCATCAGCCTTTTCAAGAAAGTGATCAGCGATCCTGCTGGCGGATCCTACACCGCGCAGGCCAAGGTCGCGCTCGGTCATCTCTGGGCGAAGTCTGGAAAATCGCAGGAGGCGCTCGCTCAGTTTGAAGAGGTGGCCAACTCACCCAGCGCGGCGAAAGTCCGCGCTGAAGCATTGCTTCATGCCGCGCTGGCGGCCAATCAGCTCGGCCAAACGGAGTTGGCGGGTAAGTATCTTCAACAGGTCCTGAGTACGGCAGGCATGGAAGATTTTCGCGCGGATGCGCAGACTGCGCTGATGGCCAATGAATTTGCGAAAAACGATTACCGCAAAGTCGTTGAGATTTTCCGCAGCACTGACACGCATGGGGTGGGCGAAAAGGTCGCGGATCGCCTGATGATCGCCGGGCGCGCCTACATGCGCCTCAAGCAGCCCAATGAGGCGCTACAGTTGTTCCGCGATGTGGAGCGATTGGTAAAACCTGAGACGGAGCGAGCCTTCGATGCCTCCTACTACCGCTTGCTGTGCTTCTTTGAAATCGAGGGTCGCCATTTGCCCGATCAGGTGGACGGGTTCCTCCAGCTTTACCGCAAGTCCCGCCCAGATGATCCGCGTATCCACACGGCTTTGATGATGAAGGCGGAAAGCCTCTACGCCAACAAAGACGTGGTGGCCGCAGCGCAGGTCTATAGCGAGGTGAATGCCAGCGCCGTCAGCGAAAAAAACCGCCCCGGTCTGCTCTATCAGCGCGGCTGGTGTCTTTCCGAGGCGGGCGATGCCCAAGGCGCAGCCCGTTCATTCAGCGACTTCATCAGTAAATACCCTGCCGACTCGAGGATTCCCTCCGCCCTCGGCAAACGTGCCAAGGCCTATGCCGAAAGCGCCGAGCCTAAAAAGGCGATCGCCGACTTTGATCGCCTGACGGCGGCGGGGATGCCAGATGATCTCACCTCATTTGCTTGGCTGGAGTCTGCCCGCCTGCGCCGCACCGAGAGCAATATCCCAGACATGATCGTCCGCTATCAAGGGCTGCTGAAAAACGTCAAAGACCTCAGCGACAACCTCCAAGCTGAGGCCCACTACTGGATCGGCTGGGGCCAGGTGAAAACCAATGTCGCCAAGGATGCCGTGCTGCATCTGGAAAAAGCCCGCACCCTGCGCCCAGATGCCTATCGCAAGCACAGCGGCATCTTGCTGGCGCTCGGCTACTTCGCCGCCCAAGATCCACAGAAGCTCGCGGCCGAGATCAATCTCGCGATCGAAGGCGGCTACCAAGCCGACATTCCCGACCAGGTGATCCAGTGGTCTGGCATGCAGTCCTACAATGCTGGCGATTACGATTTTGCCGCCAAGTTCTTCGTCCTTGTTTCTAACCCCACAGAACCCCGCGAGACTCCCAAGGAGGTCTGGCGCTATCTCGCCAAGGCCCGTCTTGGAATCGGCGATGCCGAGGGCGCGCTGACGGCCGTCAACAACGTGCTCGCTGTCGAAGCCAATTCGGGGTGGAAGGCTGACGGCTTACTCGACCAGGGCCGTGCCCTGCTGGTTCTCGACCGCGCTGAAGAAGCACGCAAGTCGGCGGATGCCGCTCTGGAGCTACGCCCGCAGGGCCACACCAGCGCCGGGCTCAACATCCTCGTCGGAGATCTCGACCTCAAGGCGGGTGACGCCAAAACTGCGGCGGGTAAGTACCTCATCGTCGTCGAGTTTCATGAAGACCAAGAGCTCAAGCCGCTCGCGTTGTCGAAACTGATTTTGGCCCTTGAAAAGCAGGACGACCGCTCTGAAGCTGAAAAATACCGCCAACGCCTCAAGGCCGAGTTCCCTGATTGGAAAGCACGCGTCCGATAAGATTCGCGCAATCCTCTTTTCTGCTTTCCCAAGTCTGTCCGATCAACGATTCCTCTCCCGCGTCCATGACTCCTGCTATCGTCCCTATTCCTGCCTCCAAACCTAGCAAGCGCAAATCTGAAAGCGCTTGGACTCCTCAGAAATCTTCCGAGCTCTACGGTGTCGAGACTTGGGGGCATGGCTTTTTTGATGTGAACAAAAAGGGCCACGTCACGGTTCGCCTTGAAGATGACGAAGCCCAGGCGGAAGTCTCGCTGTTCGAGGTCATCGACGGTCTGCGCGACCGCGGCACTCACTTGCCCGTTCTCCTCCGTTTCCGCGATCTGTTGCATTCCCGCATCGCGGAAATCAACGAATCCTTCCGCAAGGCGATCAAAGATTCCAAATACCGCGGGGAATATCGCGGTGTTTACCCGATCAAGGTCAACCAGCAGCGCCAGGTCATCGAGGAAATCGCCGAATTCGGCAAAAAGTATCACTACGGCCTCGAAGCCGGCTCCAAGCCCGAGCTCATCGCCGCCCTAGCCCACATGCATGATCCCGAGGCCTACCTCGTCTGCAACGGCTACAAGGACGAGGAGTTCATCGACCTCGCGCTCCACGCCCAGAAAATGGGCCTGCGCATCATGCTCGTTTTGGAAATGCCCAGCGAGCTGGATCTCATCCTCGAACGCTCGCGTAAAATCGGCGTGCTGCCCAATCTCGGCGTCCGCGTCCGCCTTTCCACCAAGGGCTCCGGCCATTGGCAGGATAGCGCGGGCGACAAATCGGTCTTCGGCCTCAATGCATCCCAAGTCATCGCAGTCGTCGATCACCTCAAGGCAACGGGTTACATCGGCTGCTTGAAGATGCTGCACTACCACCAAGGTTCGCAGATCCCCAACATCGCGGCCATCCGCGAAGGCGCGACCGAGGCCGTCCGCATGTATTGCGACCTCGTCAAGGAAGGCGCACCGATGGGCGTGCTCGACATCGGTGGCGGCATGGCGGTCGATTACGACGGCTCGCACACGAACTTCCACTCCTCTTGCAACTACTCGGTCGCGGAATATTGCACCGACATCGTCGAAGTCGTCTCCCAGATTTGTGACAAAGCCGGGGTGGCTCACCCCAATCTCATTTCCGAGTCGGGCCGCGCGGTGGTCGCCTACTATTCGGTGCTCGTCTTCAACATTCTCGACGTCACCAGCGCCCAGAATAGCGACGCTGCCCCCGCCGTTCCCGAAAACGCGCCGCAGAACCTCATGAACATCATCGAGGTCAACAAGGTCATTCGCAAAAACAACCTTCAGGAGTGCTTTAACGACGCCATCTACTACCGCGACCAGATGCGCGCGCAGTTCTTCTACGGTGCCGCCACCCTGCGCGAACGCGGCCTGGCCGAGGCCTGGTTCTGGCACATCGTCACCCGCATTTCCAACCTCATCGCCGAACTCGACGACATCCCGGAAGATCTCCGTGAGCTGTCTTCCACCCTCGTCGATTTCTACTACGGCAACTTCAGCCTCTTCCAGTCGCTGCCCGACTCGTGGGCCATCGACCAGGTTTTCCCCGTCATGCCCATTCACCGGCTCGACGAAAAACCCCGCCATCGCGCCGTCCTTGCCGACATCACCTGCGACTGCGATGGCAAAATCGACCGCTTCATCGACAAAGAAGACGTCGCCAAGATCCTGCCGCTCCACGACTTCAAACAAGGCGAGCCCTACTACCTCGCGGTTTTCCTCGTCGGCGCTTACCAAGAAACCCTTGGCGACCTCCACAACCTGCTCGGCGACACCAACGTTGTCGGGGTCCATCTCGAAAAGGGCAAGCCCGTCTACACCCACGAAGTCGAGGGCGACACCGTTGCCGACGTGCTCAGCTACGTCGAATTCGACCCCAAGGAGCTCGTCACCCGCTTCCGCAACTTCGCCGAAAAAGCCGTCACCGAAGGCCGAATTTCGCCCAAAGAGCGCCGCGAGATTCTCGACCTCTTCCGCGAAGGCCTCTCGGGCTATACCTACTTCGAAAGCTGAGCGACCGCCTGTTTATCAGCCAAGTTCGCCAGAGCGCGAAATGTTTCACCACCCCGCCGCCCTTCACGCTCTGGGTCACGGGTTGGCTCAGACAGTCGATGTAATAACTGGCTGGTGCTTAATAAGGTTGCAGTATGAATTAAATTGTTATATTGACATGAAAGCCGTTAAACGGGACAAAAGGCACCATGCGCTACAAGTCCTACGCAGGCCTCCCCCAATTTGCTGTTCTGCTGGCCAGTCTGTTTG
>CALPMD020000111.1 GCA_943324575.2 Akkermansia muciniphila | reverse complement strand
TGGCTTTCGGAAGGAGTGCTGATCCAGTCGGATCCGTTTTCCATTTCGAAGCCCTTGTGGATGAGGAGAGTCGCATCGCCACCATCGTCCACGATCAGCTGAGGACCGAGACCTTGTGGGCTCACCAGCGCCTTCCAAGTGCACCACCAATACTCCTCAAGCGTTTCACCCTTCCAGGCGAAGACTGGGATTTCACGGGCAGCGATCGCTGCCGCGGCGTGGTCCTGGGTGGAGAAAATGTTGCAGCTCACCCAGCGCACTTCGGCGCCCAGATCGGCCAGCGTCTCAATGAGCACTGCCGTTTGGATCGTCATGTGCAGCGAGCCCATAACGCGAACGCCTTGAAGCGGCTTTTCTTTGCCGTACTTTTCGCGAGTGGCCATCAAGCCGGGCATTTCGTGCTCGGCAATTTCGATTTCCTTGCGGCCGAAAGCGGCCAGGCCGAGGTCTCTAACTTTGTAATCTGTGAAGCTCATCTTTTTTGGTGGTTCGTTTGGTAAATCATGAAATCAGCCGATCGCCTTCTGGAGGGCTGCCGCTTTGTCGGTGGCTTCCCAAGTGAGGTCTTTGTCATCTTTGCCGAAGTGGCCGTAGTTGGTGGTCTTCGAATAAATTGGACGCAACAGCTTGAGTTGTTTGACGATATCGGCGGGCTTGAAAGAGAAAACTTTAAGGATCGCCTTGAGGATTTTTTCGTCACTTGCCGTACCCGTGCCAAAGGTATCGACGTGAACGCTGACCGGCTCATGGTGGCCGATCGCGTAGGCAAACTGAACTTCGCAGCGACTTGCCAGACCGGCCGCCACCACGTTTTTAGCCACCCAGCGGCCCATATAAGCAGCCGAGCGGTCGACCTTAGACGGATCCTTGCCGGAGAACGCACCGCCGCCGTGACGACCCGTGCCGCCGTAGGTATCGACGATGATTTTACGACCCGTCAGGCCACTATCCCCTTGCGGGCCACCAACAACAAAGTTGCCAGTCGGGTTGATCAAATAGACCGTGTCCTTTGTCAGCATGTTCTTGGGAAGCACCTTCTTGATCACCTGCTCGATGCAGAACTTTTCAATTTCGGCGTGGGCGATACCGTCGGCGTGTTGGGTGGAAATCACCACATTGATGATGCGAGTCGGCTTATCATCGACATACTCCACCGACACCTGCGACTTTGCATCAGGACGCAGCCAAGCGACCTTGCCCGTCTTGCGGATGCGTGTCAGTTCGCGGCCCAGGCGGTGAGCAAACATGATCGGCGCAGGCATCAGCTCGGGCGTTTCGTTGCAGGCGTAACCAAACATGATTCCTTGGTCGCCGGCACCTTGCTGATCGTGCTTTTTCCCATCGGCCGCTGCGGCATTCACGCCTTGGGCGATGTCCGGACTTTGAGCGGTGAGGTAGTTGTTGATGAAAAGGGTGTCCGCATGGAACACATCGTCATCATTGGTGTAGCCGATCCCGCGCACGGCATCGCGAATGATTTTGCCGAGATTGATCATCTCGTCGATCGGCTGGGTCGTCCCCTTCTTCTTATTCTGAAGTTTTGGGATGGTGATTTCGCCGCCGACGACAACTACGTTGCTCTTTACGAAGGTTTCGCAAGCGACCCGACTTTTCGGGTCAATCGCCAAACAAGCGTCGAGGATGGCGTCTGAAATGGTATCGGCAACCTTGTCTGGGTGCCCTTCGCCAACGGATTCTGAGGAAAATATGTAGGTGCTCATCTGCTTTTTAAATTTTCATATCGTCAAATCGCGATGCGTTGATGCATCATCACTCGCATGGCGTCAATGCTGAAATCTCTCAAACTCCTTTCCGACCCTACCCGCCTGCGGATTTTGAGGCTGGTGGAGAACGAATCGCTTTCCGTGGCCGAGTTGCAGGAAGTGCTAGGCATGGGCCAAAGCCGGATTTCCACCCAGCTATCGCTACTTAAAACCGAAGGACTGGTCAGCGACGAACGCAGCGGCAAAAACAACATCTACACCTGTACTGCAGATCCAGACCTCATGGAAGTGGCCCGCCTTGCCGCCGCGGAAGTACCCGAAGTCAACGCCGACGAGGCGGCTCTCCAACATCTGCTGCGGAAGCGCCGAGATAGCTCGCGTGCGTATTTTGATGAACTGGCCGGCCGCTTTGGCAAAGACTACGTCCCCGGCCGCTCATGGAAAGCCCTCGCCGAGGCGCTCATCAAAGTCCTCAACTACCAAGTCGTGGCCGACTTAGGCGCTGGCGAAGGCACCCTCGCCCAACTATTAGCCCAGCGAGCCGAAAAAGTCATCGCCGTCGACCTGTCGCCTAAGATGGTCGAATTCGGCCAAAACCTCGCCATTCAAAATGGCCTCACCAACCTAGAATACCGGATCGGCGACATCGAAAACCCACCCATCGACGACGCTAGCCTCGACCTCGCGATCCTCAGCCAAGCGCTCCACCACGCCGAGCACCCGCAGCGTGCGATCGACGCCGCCTTCCGCATCCTTAAACCCGGCGGCCGACTGATCGTGCTCGATCTCCTGCAGCACAATTTTGAAGAGGCCCGCGAACTCTACGCCGACCGCTGGCTCGGGTTTTCCGAGAGCGATCTCGCCGCCATGCTCGAAAAATCCGGATTCATTCAAATCGAAACCATCGTGGCAGACCGGGAAACCGAGCCCCCCAAGTTCCAAACTCTCCTTGGCATCGGCGTGCGACCTTGCTGAGTGAATCACTTTTTGTTCCAGGGACGAGTTTCCCACAAGTTGGTCGACTGAAAGGCCGCTGGGCTAACGAAGCATCAAATCGCCGCTCCAACGTAAACGGCGGGGTTATACGATCTGCAGCTTATCAAAGCCCAGATGCTCCGCAAAATCAATGTTGCCATCCGGCCTCCCGTAGTATCGGTTTTAGGCATGTCACAACCGTCTATTTCTTACACGCAGGCACCCCCGCCTTCGCAGCCCAATCTGACATTTCGCTTTGAAGACTGGACGAGTCTATTTGCGAAGCGCGAGCACGATGCGCTGTGCAAACGATTCCTTGAGATTCTCAACCACTTCCAAGATTCCAAAATGATCGTGGTCTCTGAACAGGACCAATATTATATCGACGTCTTTGTAAAATCCTTCCTTGCGATCTTTACCGAAGCAGATTTTTCGATACCCGATCATTACGCACACCAATTCATTGCCTCCAACCATGTGCTGATGAACGTAGTCGCGATCAGCGGATTTCGCACCACTGACGCCCACCTCGCCATTGTTCTGCCTCAGCAAAACAACCTCATCAAAATTCTCACCCTGCTCAATGCGCGCTGCCACACCAAAGTGGATCGCAAAATCATCTTTGACCTCAACGCCAAAGCGGCCTCGCTCTGGTACGCCCATTATGCCTGCGCCTACTATGGAGCCCTACAGTGCAAATCTGGATACGAAAACCTGCGCGAACACTTTGGATTCCAACACCCACAGCTGGAAATCAACGAACAAATCCAAGAAGCCTACTTCGGCTCCACCTACGCCGGCGACAACCTCGATCAAATCGTTAAGCCGGTTGTCAATCGCTCGGTCCGTAAAACACTCTCGGCGTTTCCTCCCATTACTAACAAACCAGACCGGAAAAAAATCGTCGTCATCAGCGGTCTTTGGACCAGCGGAACCTCGGTTTACCGGACGTATTTCGAATGCATTAAGGCGCTCAAGGCAGACTACCATCTGACCTTCGTTGGCATGCATGGTCGTGACAGCGATCATTCCATCTTCGATGAAGTTCGCAGCGTCGGAGCCAAAAACGGAGTACTGGATTTCTCCGCGATTCAGCAGAACGATTTCCAAGTCGTTCTCTTTCCTGATATCGGGATGAGCGACATCTCAATCCTGATGGCCAATATGCAAATTGCGCCCATCCAGATCGGCCTTACTGGCCACCCAGTCAGCACCTTTGACTCAAAGGTCAATTACTTCATCAGCGGCGCAGCGGTGGAGATTCAGGACACCCCGGAAAAACATTATTCGGAACGTCTGGTTCTCCTTCCCGGCATGGGCATGGTGCATAACGTGCCACTTTACACCTTCAGGGGGCTCAAGAAACCCGCCGTTGCCGGCTCCCCTCTCATCCTCAATGCCCTTTGCTGGAGTCAGAAAATCAACCACAGCTACGTGCAAACCCTGCGCAAGCTCATCGATCGCTGCGACAGACCCATCAAGTTCCGCTTCTTCGTCGGCAATTCTCTGGACCGGGCAAGCGATCGGATCCCATTCACTCGCAATCTCACTGAGCAACTCGGCGCGGAACACATCGAGATCATGCCACCGCTCAATTATGCAGATTATATGAGCACCATTGAGCGGGGCGATATCACCATCGATTCCCACCACTTCGGCGGTAGCAATACCGTATCCGACAGTCTCTTTTGCCGTGTGCCAACCGTCACGTGGAACAGCGACAAATGGTACGGACGTATCGGCTCTGAGATGCTTCGCCTTATCGATCTCCAAGAGTGCGCGGCTGATTCCGAGGAAGAATTCCTCACTATCACCAGCCGTCTCGTCAACGACGACGACTACCGCAATCAAATCCGTGAACGAACCCTCGCGGCCGACCTCGAAAACACCATCTACGCGAAGGAGGAAGGCAAAAACTTCGCCAAGGCCATCGACAGCATCATCGAGAATCACGATCAGTGGCAGACGGATCAAATCTCCTGCGTGCACGTCGGCGAAACCTCAACGCAACGATGAGATCCGTGCGCGACTTGTCTCAATCGGATTGAATCGAGTGCATCATGAAAGTGGGGAAATCAAACCGCAGCAATGGAGTGGGTAACGCGACCCGATTCAACTAAGTCTTATGCAGCAAGCCCTGTTGATTATTCCGTGCTTCAATGAGGGTGCACGTTTGGATAGCAGTGCATTTGCGGAGTTTCTCGTTTCGCAGGATCACGTGGATTTGTGCTTCGTCAATGATGGCAGCAGCGATGACACCAAACAGCTTCTGGACCATTTTGTCTCTCAGCACTCAAGCCGCTCACATGCCATCCATTTGAGTTCGAATGTGGGCAAGGCCGCCGCAGTACGTGAAGGAATGCTCGCATCAACGAGAGACACCAAATATAGCTTCATTGGTTATTGGGATGCCGATCTCGCAACACCTCTGAGTGAGGTCGAAAAGTTTCTGACAGCGATTCAATCGCAGACCCAAAAAACATACGCTATTTTTGGTTCCCGCCATAAACGATTGGGTGCCAAAGTCAATCGGTCAGCGATGCGCCATATCGTTGGACGGGTGTTTGCTACATTCGCCAGCATGATTTTACAACTTCCGGTCTACGACTCACAGTGTGGATC
>CALPMD020000110.1 GCA_943324575.2 Akkermansia muciniphila | reverse complement strand
TCTGTGGCTTCGCCCTCGTTGAGTGGGGCGTCGAGCGAGGTTGGGCGGTAGGATGCTTGCCGCAACAGGGCGAGCTTGCGGTGAGGAAGTCCCACCTCATCCGCTAACTCTTCATCCGTCGGCTCTCGGCCGAGCGCTTCAGTCAGAATCGCTGCGATGCGTCGCATTTTCGCGATCTTATCCACCATATGCACCGGCAGACGGATCGTTTTTGACTGATTGGCCAAGGCACGCTTGATCGATTGTTTGATCCACCAAGCTGCATAGGTGGATAGCTTGCCGCCCTTTTCGGGATCGAAGCGCTCCACCGCCTTCATCAGTCCAATATTTCCTTCGGAAATTAAATCCATGACGGGCATACCGTAATTGGAATAGTCTTGAGCGATCTTCACCACCAGTCGGAGGTTTGCCCGAATCATGTGAGACCTAGCCTCTGCATCTCCATTTTGGATGCGCTCCGCAAGAACCACCTCCTCCGCCGCTGTGAGAAGTGGCGTTTTGGAGATTTCCCGCAGGTAGAGTTTCAAGCTGCTGCTGTCTGGTTCGTATGCCATAGGTGTTGGGAGTTTTCGTTTTCAAGGAAGCGTCACTAGCGAAGTGCTTGTTTCAATTTTCTTAAAATCCTAGGGCTTCAGATATTGCTGAATCATCGAAAGGGTCCTGACGTATGAAGCGCCTCGCACTTACCGACCAGCAATTCATGTGCCCGTCCGATCATCTAACCAAGTCACTCAGGATCAGTCATCGAAATCATTTGCAATATGACAAAATGCACGATCGACTGCCGATTTCGCACGGTTTGCGCTAATTTGACACATCTGAGATTCGACAAACTGCCGCCTTTGCTTCAATGATCGTTCGTGATTGATGCTCTCTATCCAATAGTCCGCAGAGGACTCTTCCAGCTGGATGCTGAAGTGGCCCACCATGCCAGCATGACCGCCCTCAGAATCGCGGAAAAAACGGGCCTACTGGGCCTGCTCTCGCCTAGCGACACATTCACCTCTCCCGTGGAAGTGATGGGTTTAAAATTTCCAAACCGCGTCGGCCTTGCTGCGGGACTGGACAAGGAAGGCAACACGATCGATGCGCTTGGCCGACTCGGCTTCGGCTCGATTGAAATTGGTACCATCACCCCGCGCCCCCAAGCTGGAAATCCAAAGCCGCGCTTATTCCGCCTGATCGATCGTGAGGCGATCATCAACCGAATGGGATTCAATAATCCCGGTATCGAAGTCGGCGTTAAAAACGTCCGTTCAGCCCGATCGTTCAAAGGGATTATCGGTTTCAACATCGGCAAAAACAAAGATACACCCAATGAAAATGCCGCTGACGACTACCTCATCTGCCTGCGCGAAGCCTATGCTGTAGCGGACTACGTTGCGGTCAATCTCTCTTCACCCAATACCCCAGGCCTCAGGGACTTGCAAGGTGCCGAAGCCAGCGCCCGACTGCTCGATCTCTTGAAAAAGGAGCAGCAAAAACTCGCCGACGAACACCAAAAGTATGTGCCCTTGCTCTTCAAAATCGCACCCGACCTAGACGAGCCTCAAATCCAGGATCTTGCCAAAGTCTTCCTCAATGGCGGACTCGACGGCGTCATCGCCACCAACACCACACTCGACCGCCACGGCGTCGCCAGTCACCCACGGGCGGCGGAAGCAGGCGGCCTCTCCGGGCGCCCCGTCTTTGAAAAAAGCACCGCGACTTTGCGTGCATTTGCCAGCCATCTCGGCCCGCAGATCCCGATCATCGGCGTCGGCGGCATTTCCTCGCTGGAAGACGCCCGCGAAAAAATCCGTGCAGGCGCCTCGCTAGTCCAGATTTACACCTCATTCGTCTATCAAGGACCCAAGCTCGTCCGGGAATTGGCCAAAGGACTCTGACGCTTCCGCAAAGGCCTAATCCCAAAAAACAGGGTCCGACCTTTCGGCCAGACCCTATACGATGAATCTCTGGCGAATCAGGATCACTTGGCAGCCGCGACCACATGATCCTTGGTCATGCCCAGCTCTTTCATCACCGTGTCGCCCGGTGCGCTGATGCCGAATCGGTCGATCCCGAGGGCCTTGCCTTCGGTGCCGACATATTTCCACCAAAGGTCGGTGACACCCGCCTCGATTGATACGCGCTTGGTGCAGGCCTTCGGCAGCACGCTTTCGCGGTACTCAGCACTCTGGCGCTCAAAACGCTCAAAGCATGGCAACGAAACCACGCGTACACCGTCGCCCAACTCTGCGGCAGCAGCCATCGCGTGCTGGAGTTCGGAACCGCTGGCGAGCAAGATCGTCGTCAGCGCGCCGATTTCCTTGCGGGCGATGTAACCGCCGAGCAGGACACCTTCGCGGCGGGTTTCGACGGAAAGTTCGTTCATCAGCGGGATCGCTTGGCGGGTCAGGATCAACGCCGTCGGGCCATCCTTGCGGCTAACCGAGGCAATGAATGCGCCTGCGGTTTCTTCCGCATCACCTGGACGAATGACGTCGAGATTTGGAATCACCCGCAAACCGCTGACGGTTTCCACCGGTTGGTGGGTCGGACCGTCTTCACCAACACCAACCGAGTCGTGGGTGAAAATGTAACTCGCAGGCAGATTCGACAAAGCGGCGAGACGCACCGCACCGCGCAGATAATCGGCGAAGACGAGGAACGTCGCACCGCTGACACGGAACAAGCCATCATACGCGATACCATTGCAAATCGCAGCCATCGCGTGCTCGCGAATGCCGAACCAAATGTTGCGGCCCAGTGGATTTGAGGCCGAAAAATCGTCGCCGTCCTTGATGTAATTCTTGGTCGAACCGAAGAGATCCGCACTGCCAGTCAGGTATCCGGGAATCGCCTTGGCCAATGCATTGATGACCGACGCCCCTGCCGAGCGGGTCGCGTCCTTATAGTCTGCCGCGAAGGCAGGAATCTGCGCGCTCAGATCAGACGGTACCGCGAAGGAAGTACCGTCCGTCAATTCCTTGGCTAGAGCCGGGTTGGCCGCAACCCATGCACCGTACGTCGCCTGCCATGCCGCGTAATGGGCTTTGGAAGCCGCCTTCTTCTCAGCGAAAAAGGCTTGGGTCGCTGGCGAGACATAGAAGTGCTCGTCTGCAGGCAGGCCCAGACTGGCGCGCGCGGATTCGATGAACTTCGCTCCCCCTTCGCCATGGCCCTTAGCGGTACCTTGGACTTCGGCGATACCCATGCCGATGATCGTCTTGGCAATGATCACCTTCGGGCGACCGTTCTTGTTAGCCTTGGCAGTTGCCAGAGCTGCCGCGATGGCATCAAGGTCGTGACCGTCGATCGTCACTGCATCCCAGCGCTGGGAGGTGAAATACAGCTCGGCATCTTCGCCTTGCGTCACGTCGGCCATCGCATCAAGCGTCACGTCGTTAGAATCATAGATGAGGATCAGGTTGTCCAATCCACCGTGACCCGCGAAGGCGATTGCCTCCTTGGCGACACCCTCCTGGAGACAACCGTCGCCGTGGATCGAGATGATGTGTTGATCGAAAATCGTGTGCTCGGCCGTGTTGAAGCGCGCCGCAGCCCGCTTGGCGGAGAGCGCATAACCCACCGCGTTGCCGATGCCTTGTCCTAGCGGACCAGTCGTCGCCTCCACCCCAGGAGTTTCATGAAACTCCGGATGCCCCGGCGTGATCGAGTGCAGACGGCGGAAGTTTTTCACATCCTCGCGCGAAACCGCGTAACCGGCCAAGTGCAGCCAGCTATAGATAAACATCGAACCATGACCGGCGGATAGCACGAAGCGGTCGCGGTTCAACCACTTTGGCTCGTCGGGGTTATAGCGCAGAGATTCGCCGAACAACACCGCACCAATCTCGGCGCAGCCCAGCGGCAAACCCAAGTGACCCGAGTTACAGGCGTGGACGGCATCCATGGCTAGGCCACGGGCTTCATTGGCAGCTTGTGCAAGCAGTGAGGTATTCATGAGGAAAGGAATCTGCGCCAGCCGACGACAGAGTGCCGCGACCCTAGAAATCTCCCCCCACTTGACAAGCCAGCATTCCACAAATCTCCCTCTTTTTACAAGAATGCGGCTCATTTTCAGCATGATTTAAAAATTCCGACTTTTTCATTCAAAAAAAACCTTGCACCTCCCCGCCTCCCCATGTTCTTTTCCGCCCGCCGCAACGCACGACCCGTTCGTCTATCGGTTAGGACTCCAGGTTTTCATCCTGGCAAGAAGGGTTCGACTCCCTTACGGGTCGCCATTTATCATCAAGCCTCCGCCCTGCGGGGGCTTTTTAGTTTCTAGACGCTGCGTTTTTCTGTCTTAAACTGGCCACCTGCCACTGTGACCGCTCTCCAAAAAGCCGAATCCATCCGCACCCGCAAAGGCGGACGCCCCATCGCCGCGCTCACCGCCTACGACTACCCCAGCGCCCGCCTGCTGGACGAATGCGGCGTGGATGTTTTACTCGTCGGCGACTCGCTCGGGATGGTCGTGCTGGGATTCCCAGACACCACCCACGTCACGCTCGACCACATGCTGCATCATGTGGCCGCCGTCGCCCGCGCCAAGCCGCAGGCTCTCGTCGTCGGCGATCTACCTATTCACACGTACGACACGCCCGAACAAGCGCTCGCATCCGCCCGCCGCCTCGTCGCCGCTGGGGCTGAGGCCGTCAAACTCGAGGGCGGCATCCGCCAAGCCGACAAAGTCCGCGCCATCACTGCCGCCGGCATCCCCGTCATGGGCCACCTCGGCATGCTGCCCCAGCGTGTGCTCGAAGAAGGCGGCTACCATAAAAAAGGCAAAACCCCCGAACAGACTGAGGCCCTTCGCGAAGGTGCCCAAGCCCTGATCGACGCGGGCGTCTTTGCCATCGTCTTCGAGTCGGTCATCCCCGAAGCCGCACGCCAACTCACCGCGGCACTCGCCGTCCCTACCATTGGCATCGGTTGTGGCGACCACACCTGCGACGGCGAAGTCGCGGTCGTTACCGATCTGCTCGGCTCCTACCCATGGTTTGTACCGCCCTTCGCCCGCCCCGAAGCCGACCTAGCCAGCACCATCCGCAGCGCCGCCGACCGCTATGTGTCGCGCGTGACGTCGCCCGTAGCCTGACTCCAAAAGGAAACATCCAAACCACAAAAAGACACGAAATCTCACGAAAAAGAGGTTTAGAGTGACTGAATCAGACTCGCCAAACTCTTCATTTTTAGTGCCTTTCGTGCCTTTCGTGCCTTTCGTGCCTTTCGTGCCTTTCGTGGTTTCCATCTTTGAATTGAGACGGCGCTGATACCCAGCCTTTGCGGCGTGAAAATTCCATGTTACACCCGCGGCTTGCTGATTTACCTCCACAT
>CALPMD020000109.1 GCA_943324575.2 Akkermansia muciniphila | reverse complement strand
GTGGGAAACCATTTATCGAAGTAGCTTTTCCGCACCACCGCGTAGGCATTGCCCGGTTCCGCCCATTGACGGACGAATCCAGCGCGGTCCAAAAACCGCTTTGAAGTCATCTCTGGTTCCGCATCGATGCCAAATGCGAGCTCGCCGCGGTAATCGACCACACTGACCAATCTTTCGAGGTAAGGCGGTAGGTCTTGGCAATAGAACCCGACGCTGTAAACGCGGTCCTGAGGTTTCAACATCGGCTTCAAGATCTTCGCTAGTTTTTCAGTCGAGGTTTTATCTAAAGATCCTGCACCTGCATTGACGCCAAGGAGGAAAATGGTACTCGAAATCGCGATAGCACCGATCATCAAGCGCGGTTGCTTGCAACGCAGTGCCAGGAAAGTCGTACCCGCACCGAGCAGCAATGCCCCGCCAAGAGTCAGGCGCAGAATCGGCAGGTAGGCGCATATCTCTGGCTGATCTTTGGGAGCAGGGTAGACCGAAATCGCAGCAGCCAGTAGCAGGCAGGTTACGATGAAGGCCCAGCCGCTTTTCCGATAGCTGCTATCCGCCAGCCCCTGCCACATGCCGGACATCGAGCGGCCGATCAGGACGGCACATGCTGGAAAAACAGGCAGGATGTATGGAATCAGCTTGGATTGGGATCTCGAGAAAAAGGCGATAATGAAGACCACCCAAATCAGGAAAAACCAAGCCTCGGCGTTTTGTGAGCGCGCCTTCCAGCCGCCGCCCAACGAATTGCGTAGAGTTTGTTTGGCGAAAAACACCCATGGAAACAGCCCGACGAGAAAGATCGGCAGGAAAAACCACCACGGCTCAAAACGGCCATGGATGCGAGTGGTGAAGCGCAGCCAATGCTCGTGAACGAAATAAAACCATGCGAAGTCGTGCTCCTGGATCGCTGAGTGATTCGCTTGACTGGCCAGTATATGCCAAGGGGCAGCAATCGCTAACAGCAGAACTGTTCCTAACAATGGATAGAATGGCCACAGCGCACGCCACCGATTCAGCAGCAGAACCCACAGAAAAATCACCGCGCCCGGAATCGCAAAGCCGATCAACCCCTTGGACAAGGTGGCCAAGGCCATGAACGCATAAAAAGACATAAACAATCCGAATCGCCGTTTGCCCCGCGGTTCGCGCATGGCAAGGATGAAGGAAAACAATGCGCCGCTCATCGTCACGGCCACCGCCATGTCCAGCAACATGATTTGGCTCAGAATGTAATAAAGCAGTGAGGTCGACAAGACGATCGCCGACCAGATCCCAGTCCGCCGATCGTAAATCAAACGGGCAGCGGAGTAGGTCAAAAGCACGCCGAGGATCGAAAAAAGGCCGCCCCATAATCTCGCCGTGAATTCGTTCACACCAAATTGGCGGAAGGTCACCGCCGACAACCAGTAAACCAGCGGCGGTTTTTCAAAGTATTTCACGCCATTGAGACGAGGCGTCACAAAATCGCCGGTAACCGCCATTTCGCGGGGAATTTCCGTGTAGCGCCCCTCGTCGGGATTGCTCAGCGGCCGCACCCCCAGCAGGCCGCAGAACCACAGCCCCGTAATCACTGTGATCAGGATCAGATCCCGCCACCACGTGCAGCACGCGTCTCCTGTGGAGGCAGATTTACCAGAGGGCGAAGACAAACAAGAAGAGGATGGCGACATGCGATTATGGAAGGTAATTGGAGGGCGGAAACGCGTGCTTTCTCTGAAATTCGAATAAGTTAAGCAAGCCCGACAATGAGCCTCCGCTTCTTTCGACGTCTTGGCAGGCGCCTCAGGACTCGCCCCAGCGCTGGGTCAGTCCGCCATAGGCATCGACGCGACGGTCGCGGAAAAACGGCCAGATCCGCCGGAAATCTTCAACCCCTTGGAAATCGAGGTCGTGATAGAGGATTTCCTCGGACTCGGTGGAGGCCTTCGCGACGATTTCACCATAGGGATTGGCCACGAACGAACGACCCCAGAACTCCGTGCGATCTTGCGTACCGGTGCGGTTAACGGCGGCGAGGTAACAACCGTTAGCCACCGCATGACCACGCTGCACGGTTTCCCACGCGCAGTGCTGGGCATCGCCGAGTGTGGGCTTTTCCTCGGGCAGCCAGCCAATGGCCGTCGGGTAGACCAGCACTTGCGCGCCGCCGAGCGCCATCAACCGTGCCGCTTCGGGATACCACTGATCCCAGCAAATCAGCACGCCGATTTTGCCAAAGCGCGTGTCCCAGACCGGCCAACCGCTGTCGCCAGGCGTGAAATAGAATTTCTCCTCAAAGCCAGGGTCCTGCGGGATGTGCGACTTGCGGTAGAGGCCCATCAGGCTGCCGTCGGCATCGTGGATGGCGGCCGTGTTGTGATAGAGACCCGGACCACGGTGCTCAAACAGCGAGGAAATCAACACAATGCCAAGCTCACCCGCCAGTTTGCCGAGCCGATCCGTGACTGGACCCGGCAGCGGATCAGCGAGGTCGAACAAGGCGGGATCCTGCACCGTGCAGAAATATGGCGTGAGGAAAAGTTCCTGCGTGACCACAATGTTCGCGCCCGCAGCCGCCGCCTGGCGGATCAGCGTTTCGTGATGATCGAACGATTCCGCCTTCGAGGCGAAGGTCCCAGACTGGAGCAATGCAAGGCGCGGCATGGCCGAAACATCGCGCCACAGGATTCAGGGATCAAGAAGGATCCGCACTAGCTCGGCTGTTCTTGCACTTCGGCTGCCGCGATGCGAAAAAACCACCGATGACCGTCCGCACCCGATTTGCGCCCAGCCCGACAGGACGGCTCCACCTCGGCCCCGTGCTGGCCGCGCGGGTGGCATTCGAGCTGGCAAGCGCCACGGCGGGCGGAACTTTCCTGCTGCGGCACGAAGACATCGACGGCCCGCGGGTGCGCGAAGCCTTTTACCAAGGCATCGAGGAAGACCTAACCTGGCTCGGACTGCCTTGGGAGGGCGAACCGCTGCGCCAGACCACGCGAATCACGGCGTACGAATCAGCGCTGAGCGCACTGCGGGAAAAGGGCTTGGTTTATCCCTGTTTCTGCACCCGCCGCGAAATCCAAGAAGAATGGGCGCGGATGGGGGCCGCGCCGCAGGGACCGGAAGCTCCGGTTTATCCCGGCACCTGCCGCCACCTCGGCGCGAAGGAGCAGCAGAAAAAAATCGAATCCGGCACCCCCTACGCTTGGCGGTTAGACTCCCACCAGGCAGGCGTCCTAACGGGTCCCCTCACCTTCCGCGATCTGCGCTTTGGCCAAATCTCCGTGAACCCGGATTTGTTAGGCGATGTCGTGCTCGCCCGCAAAGACATCGGCACCGCCTATCACCTCGCCGTAGTGGTGGACGACGCATTTCAGGAAATCAGCCACATCACCCGCGGCGAAGATCTACTCTCATCCACCCACGTCCACCGCCTGCTGCAAACCCTACTGGAGCTTCCCGAACCGCTGTATTTCCACCACCAACTGATGTTAGATGAAGCTGGCAAACGCCTCGCGAAGCGCAGCGAGTCTCTCTCAATCACCCACCTTCGGGATACCGGATTGACGCCGCAGGAGGTCATCGCCCTCACCGACCCGGTGTTTCGGCTGCCATCAAGCCCTGCCTCCTGATTTTTTGCGATTGCCGGAAAGCACTCGATTTCGCAAAACCTCAATCAATCATGGAAGCGGCAAGCGACTCATTCATCCGCTACCTAGCGACGGAGCGCGGATTGTCCGATGCCTATCAAGAATCCGTCCGCCAGACGCTCGATGCGCTCGCCAAATGGATCAAAGGCCAACGCACCGCTTTGCGCGATATCGGCACCGACGAGCTCGCGGCATTCCTCAGCCAACGCAAAAAGGAAGGACTCAGCGCCGCCTCGCTGCGAATCACGACGGTACACCTCAAAGTATTTTTCCGCTGGCTGGTCGGCAAGGAGAAGCTGGAGATGGACCCCGCCGAACCGCTGTTAGCCCCCCGCCCCGACCAATCACTGCCAGAAACCCTGCATGCCACCGAGCTGACGAAACTGCTGGAATCGATCGACCCCACGGCGTCGTTAGGCCGCCGGGATCTGGCGATCCTTGAGCTATTCTACTCCGCCGGCCTGCGGCTGTCCGAACTGTGCAAGGCGCGGCTGGAGATGATGGACTTCGAGGGCGGATTCCTGCGCGTCACCGGCAAGGGCGATAAAACACGGATCGTGCGGGTCGGCCACAAAGCGCGCGAGGCGATCGACGACTACCTGCGCAACGAGCGTCCCAAACTGGTCACCCGCAAAACCTCCTCGCACATTTTCATCAGCGTCCGCGGCACCGCCTTGTCGCCCGAGCGTGTCCGCGAAATCGTCAAGCAGCGGGCGAAACTCGCTGGCATCGACCAGAATGTTTACCCGCACTTGCTGCGCCACTCGTTCGCCACCCATCTGCTCGAAGGTGGTGCCGATCTGCGGGTGATCCAAGAGCTACTGGGCCACGCCGACATCTCAACGACGCAGGTCTACACCCACGTCGACCGCCAACGACTCAAGGCCGTTCACAAGCAGTTCCACCCACGCGGGTGAGATGAGTGACGTCCTGCCATTTCCCGACGACGAATACCCCAAAATCCAGCAGTTGCACCATAGCCTCGATCTGGCTAGCTTTGCCGGGTGATTCGTCCCGTCGATGCCCTGCTTGAATTTCTCGCCGCTGAACAAGCTCGTGGCATCAGCCATGTGCATTTGGACGAAGGCGCGCGCGACGCCTTGCGCGAACTTCACTTCGCCTCCAAGCCCGGCGCGGCGATGCCCGCCCCCAAGATGGTAGAGGATTTGCCGGTTGTTCCAACCGAAAGCGCGCCCGCCATCGTATCGGCAGCACTATCGATCGTCGGTTCGACGCGGGTTGAACAATTGGCATCGTTGCACCGCCAAGCAGAAAACTGGGGCGCAGCCAAAAGCTTGGGATCACTGCGCGAAACGATGGTCTTTGCCGCAGGAAATCCTGAGGCACGCCTGATGCTGATCGGCGAGGCGCCTGGCTATCACGAAGAACGCGAGGGCAAGCCGTTTGCTGGATCTGCGGGCGAAAAGCTCGACGGCATCCTTAAAGCGATGGGGCTCTCGCGCGAGGATGTTTATATCTCGAACCTCGTCAAATTTCGTCCCGCTGCGCCGCGCCAAACGACCAACAACCGCAAACCGACGCCCGAGGAGATCGCTGCCTTCCTGCCATTTGTGCGGGCTGAAATCGAAATCATCCAGCCCGAATGCATCGTCGCGTTGGGAGAAACCGCGGCGGAAGGATTGCTCGGACTTGCCGGCAACGTCACCTCGATGACGGGTCGCTGGCACAGTTTCGAGGGCACACCGGCTCGCGCCACCTATCACCCCAGCCATCTGCTGCAAAGCAACGGCGGCAATCAGACCAAACGCCAACTGTGGGAAGACATG
>CALPMD020000108.1 GCA_943324575.2 Akkermansia muciniphila | reverse complement strand
TCTGGCCCGATTTTTTGGCGCTTTCCGGCGGAGTTCTCCACTCCAAGTGGAGGTGGCACGAGCCGAATGACTCCTTGGAGTTGAGCGAGGTATCGACCGGGCGCACTTGCAGGACGCCTTGCTCGAGGATCCAAGGCTGGGGAACGTTCCAGGCATCGAGATTTGTGCAGTCAAAGAGGATTCGTGCGCCAGGGGGAGGCTTCGTTCCCTGCTCGAGTTCCGCCCATGGCTTTGGCGTGACCGAGGGTGGCCAAGGGCGGGACATGTCATGCACATTCCAGGCTCCATCCGCTGTGCGTGTGGTATCAGGGTGCTGGTTGAACACCGAGTAATCCGAGGCGATGGCGCTTCCGGCGGCCGCAAGAACGATTATGGCGGTCCACGCGGTGGCGAGTATGGAAGGGAGTTGCATACAAAGGAGTCTACTTCGCCGGCGTTCCGAACACCTCGACCTCGATAAAATGGTTCATGTCGTTCGAGGTGTTGCCTTGGCTGTAAAGGCGGACATAGCGTCCCTTCAATGCCTTGACGGGGATGAGGAGTCCGTATTGCGACTCAATGTAGGGTGCGTCGGAACCCTTGCCGAGCTTGGCGGAGTCGTCAAAATCGTTATTAAAGACGGTCGTGACGCCGGAGCTAAATTTAGGATCATCGGAGATTTGCACGATTACATCGTGGTAAGCGCGGCGCTGGGAGTGGAAATGCCAGAGCCAAATGGCCTGAATGTCGGCTTGCTGCTCAAGGTCGATCTGCACCCACTGGAGTCCATTGGAGAGTTCGAGGAAATAGCCCTCGCCGGCATCCTTCTCACCATCGGTCACATAGGACAACTCGCCGATGATCGGAAATTCGTCGCTCGAGGTCACTGGTTTACCTTTAGAAAGCAGGACGGTCCCCTCCGGAACCTGGAGTTCGGAAACTTTCGCAGCGGCGGGTTTCAAATTCGGAACCTTGACCTCGATCGGCGTACCCTCGATTTTTTCGGCGGGAATCGATGTAGTGAGCGGGATCGTTTCGGCTGCGCGGAGAGTGGATCCGGCGATGAGGGTGGCGGTCAGCAGAAGTAGTGTGGTTTTTTTCATGTGTGGAGGTGTTCTGGGGTGAAAATAATGGTTTCTTTGCGCTCAGCGGCGGGATTCACCCAGTAAATCGGAGCCTCGGACTCGAGGGCTTCGCGGGCGTCGCAATTGAGCTTGGCGTCTCCGCGGATCGCCGCGAAGAAATTGGCCAAATGGGGCTGGTGGGGCGGCTCATTCATTCCCCCGGGCAGTTCGAAGCCCTCCGGGGGCGCCGAGGCGTAGGAGGCAATTGCATCCGATGATTCGCTGGGGCGGGCCGGAGCTGTGGCCTTTTTTAGCCAACCCTTTTGCACGAGAGGTTCCCAGCTGGGAGCCGACCCGCTCTCACGGTAGATTTTCGTGTAGGCCGCCCGCTCGGAGATTTCGATCGTTCCCTCCGTGCCCATGAACGCCTCCGAGTAACCGCCGCCAGCGCTGGTGGTCGTAAGAACCTGGTAGAAGGCCCGCGCGCCGCCCTCGGGGGTATCGTAGTCAAAAATGCACATGACGTTGTCGAAATGCTCGCGATCCTTGAAGTAGTCGCATCCGCCCGAGGCCATGACGGATTTCGGCGGGCCGCCGAAGAACCAGTTGAAAATGTCGATCTGATGCGCGCCGAGATCCGAGATCGGGCCGCCGGATAGGTCTTTGTAGAGGCGCCAGTTCAGGAAGCGCCGCTGAAGCTCCTCGATCGGAAGTTCCTGGGCCTCGCGGCCAAAACCGTATTTCAAGAGGGTCTGGGCATTCGGAAGGATGCGCGATGGGGCGCTAATGTCGCGCGAGGAGCTCACGGCCCGGTTCCACTGGGCGTTGGCATTCACGATGCGTCCGCAAATCTTGTGGTTTCGGATGAGTTCCTGGAGCGTGTAAATGTATCGGGGATTGCTCCGGCGCTGATGGCCGATCTGGCAGAGCTTGCCCGTCTCATCCATTGCCTTCACCATTGAGCGCGCGCCTTCAATCGTGTTGGACATCATTTTTTCGCAATACACGTGCTTGCCCGCCTTCAGGGCCATGACGGTGTGGGGCGCGTGCCAAAAATCTGGCGTGGACACGACCACGGCATCCAAATCTTTTTCCTTTTCGAGCATTTCCTCAGCGTCGATGTATCGGCCTGGGGAGTTTCCAAATCGCGCCTTGATGCGCCCAAAGGCCCCGCCGACGCGGTCCTTCATGATGTCGCAGACGGCCGTGTAACGCAGGCCTGGGATGTTCACCATCGCATTGAACAGCACCTCCTGCTGTTTGCCGCAGCCGATGAAACCCACATTGATCACATTCGACGGAGCTTCCGGGCCGCCGGCAGCCTTCAGGATCGCCGGGGCGCCAAAAACGAGGCCCGCACCGGCGAGCGTTCCCTTAAGGAGAAATTCACGCCGTGTCAGACCGGCGTCCAAGTTTTGAGTCAGATTTTCCATTTTGATGTGAGTTCGAATCGGCTGTGTTTCGCTTGGAAAAGCATCAGGGCAACCAGCGCGATATGGATCGCGAGCCAGGACACGCCGGCATTCTCGTTGGTGAGGATTAGCCCAACCGTTAGACTGGTGTAAAGGATACCCATCGCCAAAAGTGTAAAACGAGTTGCGAAACCAATCAGCAGGGCGATCCCCAGCGCGATCAAGGCTGGGCCGAGGATTTGATCGTAGATTTTGAGTGAAAAATTGGGCAGCAGAGGTTCGGCGAGGAACTTTTCGTAAAGAGGTTTAGGAACTCCATGGTAGTTGGCAATCGAGTATACCTTCGTGCTCACCGCATCGGTCAGTCCATAGGAGTTCACCGAACCGTCAATGGTCACAGGTGAGTTGGAGGTGGAAGTGCCAGCGTATTTCTCGACCCCGGTCAAAACCGCCCTAGCTCCAAGCCAAAGGCGTAGAACTAGCACTCCAAAAACGGGGCCTAAGTCTGTTTTGCTGTGGGACGGGTCTGCGTGGTCACTGATCATTGCGATGTGGTTTGTTTGGGGTTGACTGGAGACGAAAGCTGGAGACGAAAGACTCATGTCACACTATCATGGATTATTAACATGTCTTGTATGTGAGCGGATTTTTTTGGTATTTTTTTGACAATGCCAATCGGCTCTCAGGAGAGCCTAATGTGGCGCAACAATTGGCCTGCGCCTGCCTCGAAAGCTTTTGAGGTGCTGGCTGGGCCCAATTTTTGAACCACATCGATGGGGTCAGTCCTCGCGGATTCACGTGGCTGGAATACATGAGAGACCTCTTCTTTCTCAGGAAACAGGATTTTTGTCAATTCACGGCTTTTCATTGGTAACTGCGTGTCGGTGCGGCCAGCGGAAAGCAGGTGGCTTACAGCCCCTAGACGCCCGCCAGCGCGCCGCCTACTTCGCCGCCGAGTTGGTGTAGAATCTGATGGGACCTATGAGACCTATGGCTTCCAAATTCCCACACCGCACGTGTGTCACCATCCAACGCACAAGTCCTGCGCTTGCGTCCGCATTATCCTCAGAGATTCCCGACTATCAGCCTCCCCCTCCCCGAAAAGCCCCACGCATTCTAAAAAAGAGCGACTTTGCATCGCCTGGCAGACTCAATCACCGTGAAGGTGAATTTTATTTCGTCACAGCAGGAAAAACTTCATAGTCTTCTAACGACAATTTCAGAAAGACAACCGCCATGGCCAAAGATCCGATTTGTGGAATGACGGGAAACGAGGCGACGCGCCTGCCCGCCCTGCCGAAGTCCAACCCCACGTGCTGCGGCGGCACGCATCCACCCGTCAAACCGACGGCCGACGCGAAGTATTTTTGCCCGATGTGCCCCGGCATGGAGTCCGACCAGCCCGACGAATGCAGCAAGTGCGGCATGGCCTTGGAGCGGAATCCACTGTGGGTCGCGCCTGCCAGCAAGATCATTTACACCTGCCCGATGCACCCAGAAGTCCGGCAAGACGGACCCGGCGCGTGTCCGAAGTGCGGCATGGCTCTCGAGCCGATCACCGCGTCCGCGGCGGAGGAGAAGAATCCCGAACTGGTTGATATGACCCGCCGCTTCTGGATCGGTGCGGCACTGACCCTGCCGGTTTTTCTGTTGGCTATGGCACATGTCATCCCCTCTCTCGGCCACGACGGCGATGCGTCGCGGTGGCTTCAATTTGCACTCTCGACCCCGGTGGTGTTGTGGGCGGGTTGGCCGTTTTTCAAACGCGGCTGGCGCTCGCTCGTCTCGCGGAATTTGAATATGTTCACGCTCATCGCCACGGGTGTCGCGACCGCTTATGGCTACAGCGCGGCGGTGATGCTAGCACCAGGCGCATTTCCCAGTTCTCTCGCCATGCACGGCAAAGTCGGGATCTATTTTGAAGCGGCGGCGGTGATTGTGGTGCTGGTATTGTTAGGTCAGATGCTCGAACTACGGGCCCGCGGCAAAACCGGCAGCGCCATCCGCGCGCTGCTCGATCTAACGCCCAAAACTGCCCGCCTCGTCGAAAATGGCGTGGAACGCGATGTACCACTCGAGGCGGTCTCAGTCGGAGCCCGCTTGCGTGTCCGCCCCGGCGAAAAAATCCCAGTCGATGGCAGTATTGTCGATGGCCAAAGCGCGGTGGACGAATCGATGATCACGGGTGAGCCGATCCCCGTCGCCAAAAGTCTGGGCGATGCGGTAACAGGCGGAACACTCAACACGAGCGGCAGCTTCATCATGACGGCGGAGCGTGTCGGCAGCGATACGATGTTGGCGCGAATCGTTGGAATGGTTGCCGAGGCGCAACGCAGTCGAGCACCGATCCAGGCGCTTGCCGATCGGATCGCCGCTTATTTTGTGCCCACTGTGATAGCGATTTCGGTGCTCACGTTTCTGTTATGGGCATGGTTAGGGCCCGAGCCACGCTACGCGTTTGCCATCGTCAATGCGGTGGCCGTTCTGATCATCGCCTGCCCCTGCGCCCTCGGACTCGCCACGCCGATGTCGGTGATGGTCGGCATCGGCCGCGGTGCTCAGGCGGGAATTCTCATTCGCAACGCGGAGGCGATCGAGGTGATGGAAAAAGTCACCACCCTCGTCGTCGATAAAACCGGAACGCTCACGGAAGGCAAACCGCGCCTCACCGAACTTCTAGCTGTAAATGGCACCCATGAAGAGGAACTGCTGCTCGCTGTCGCCTCGATCGAGCAAAACAGCGAGCACCCCTTAGCTGCCGCCTTGGTTCGTGGTGCCAAGGAGCGCGGCATCACTCCGCAAGCCGTCACTGATTTCGACTCCATCTCTGGCGGTGGCGTGATTGGCAAACTCGGCGAGCGCTCGGTGATCGTTGGCAAACTCCAATTTCTCCAACAGCACGGCGTTCAAGGACTCGAAGCCATCGTGCCACGCGCCACCGGGTGGCAGGACGAGGGACAGACCGTCATCTTT
>CALPMD020000107.1 GCA_943324575.2 Akkermansia muciniphila | reverse complement strand
GAAGAGGGAGTTTCGGAGGACGGATTTTCGGAGGGGCGGAAACCCGCTGAGGGCGGTTTGGAAAGTAAGGAGTTCCGATCTTCAGTCGGCTTCTTCGATTTCGTGAATTTTCGTGCGTTTCGTGGTTTCTCGGCCATGGCCGCTATCGCTCCCACCGCCTCCACTCCGCCTCCTGTTTTCTTCCAGCTAGCACTGCCAGCCCTCGCAGCACGTCAGCTTCCAGAGACGCGGAAGGCCGTGCGCTTCAAACGCGGCGTGCAGACGTGGTTCAGCACTCAGCTCGCCGTTCACCAAACCGCCTTCACCGGCGAGTCGTCTTCATGAAACCGCTCGTCCTTGGTGAGCACCGGCACTCCACGATTCAAGGCAATCGCCGCAATGAGACGGTCGGATGGATCGCGATGGCTCCAGCCCAGCTCGGCGGCCAGCAGCCAATCCTCCGCAGACGGGCTAACCCACTCCACTCCGGGCAGGAGCTTCAAGGTAGGCCATGCCTCCCTGAGCGAGGTCGCAAAGGTAAGTTTCCCGGCACGCCGTTTGTATTCCAGTTCCCAAAGTGTCACGGTGGAAATCAGGATGACCTTTGGATCAGGTCCCGTTTGTTCGGTCCAGTCCCGGGCAGCGGCGGACAATCGGAGAGGATCCCCGAGCCACCAGTACAGGACATGAGTGTCGAAAAGGATCATGTGCCGGGTTTGGAGCGGGTCCACCACGAGTCATCCGCTTCGTCTTCCTCGCGCCACACAGGCTCCATGACGAGATCGCTTTCGATGGAGTCCGCCGTTTTATTTCCAAACAACTGGGTCCGCAATTTCGCCAGGATCTCCGCTTTCGCACCCGATTGCGGCAACGGGCGGATTTCCAGCACACTGCGGCCGTGGTCGGTAACGATCAACGGTTCGCCGGTCCGCTCGACCTCACGGAAATACTCCAGCATCTTCGCTTTAAGTTTTCCTTTTGAGATGACCATACCGTATTGATAGCCGTAGTCACGACTGTGGTCAAATTCCAAATCCTCCCATGAAAAAGCACCTAAACACCCTCTTCGTGAACCTCGCCACAAGTCTCATTAGTCCCGGCGCGCGCCCTCGCAACCCGGTGACCGCGATCTGGAAAGTAAGGAGCGCCGATCTTCAGTCGGCTTCTTCGATTTCGTGAAGTTTTGTGGATGGGGGAGTTGACCGCAAAGTCGCAAAGGTCGCGAAGGAACGCAAAGAAGAGGGAGTTTCGGAGGGCGGATTTCCGGTGGGATCGTAGCCCCGGGAAAAAGAGACGGCCAAGGAGGGCGAGGGGCCGAGATTGCGGAGGAGCTTTTAGACGGTGGTGGCATGGACATACTCAAGACCCTCAAGTCAAATGAACCG
Organism: Akkermansia muciniphila; assembly: GCA_943324575.2. Lineage (GTDB taxonomy): Bacteria > Verrucomicrobiota > Verrucomicrobiia > Verrucomicrobiales > Akkermansiaceae > Luteolibacter > Luteolibacter muciniphilus_E. Next base: position 4,091 of record CALPMD020000107.1, on the reverse strand, counting down.
CAGATGCCTGTTAGAGTATCAGAAAGTATCAGATTTGAGGGGGAATCCGGTGCAATTCCGTCCAACCCAACGCAATTTCGCTAACAAACCATCAACATCTTCAACCCTTATGGAACAAGGGTTTTTCTTGTGTTTTATGAAAGTGGTCCCGGGTGGAATCGAACCACCACCTACGGCTTCGGAGGCCATCGTCCTATCCATTGGACCACGGGACCAGTGCGCTTGCGCTGCGAAGTGAAACGCTTATCGGGCCTTGCGCGGCTTGGCAAGGAGAAGGATGGGGGAAGCGGGGGATTTCGTCGGAATCAGCCATGCATGCGGTCCCAAGCGGCCCAGAAGGCGGTGGTTTGGGCGGGGTCGGGGACGATTTCGAGGAGGAGGGTTTTTGCGCCGGGCTGGACGCGGTCGAAGTCGTCGACGGTGCGGATGCGGAGGTGATCCATGTGCCAGAGGGTGGCGAGGCCGGAGAGGTCGGCGGTCTGCGGGTTGGTCATCCATTCGACGGCGCGGGGGCTCATGGTTTGGAGACGTGGCAGGCGTTCGAAGATTTTGCCGCCGCCGTTGTTGATGACGGCGAGGACGCGGCCTTGGCAGTCGATTTGCTCCAGCACGAAGGGGCCCGCCAGATCGTAGAGCGCGGTGAGGTCGCCGACGACGGCCCAGGTTTCGCTGACTTCGGCGGACCAGCCGAGCCAGGTGCTGACTTGGCCGTCGATGCCATTGGCTCCGCGGTTGGCGCGGACGGAGGGGACGGGGCGGTCCCACTGGGCGAAGAGGTTCCACTCGCGGATGGGCATGCTGTTGCCGAGGAAGAGGCCACCGCCGATGGAGGCGTAGTGGGAGAGGGTGCGGAGGAGCGCGGGTTCGCTGTCGGGGTAGATTTCGAGCAGTTCGTCGATTTTCACGGCGCGGCTGGCGGCTCCGGCGAGGTAGTCGAGCGCGTCGTCGGCAAACTCGATCGGGCCGAGGGCGGAGATCACGCGGTCGAGCGGGCCGCGGGTGACGTTTGATTCGCGGGCCAGTCCGGGCAGGCCGTTGCGGCAGATCGACCAGATGGCGACGTTGGGCAGCGTTTCGAGGTCACGCCAGAAGCGGCCGCTGGGGACATCGCCGAGGCGGAGAATTTTGCCGGGCGGGCGCGCTTTGAGGACGCGGTCGGCGTCGTGGATGGCCAGCGATTGGAGAGCTTCGCGCAGGCCGCTGGTGGCCTCTGCGACGAGTGGCACGCCGAGGTCTTGGCAGAAGTGGAAGACTTCCTCGCGCTCGTCGGGTTCCAGTCCGCCGACCATGACGACGAGGCCTTTGTAAAGATCGGCGCGCAGCCAGCGGGCGAGAGCGGCGACGTCGAGTTTTTCCTTGGCAGGGGCGAATTCGCCGACGGTTTGTTGGGCGAAGGTTTCATCGCCGGCTTCGAAGGTTTCCTCGAATTCGGCGTTGAGGTGCAGCGGTTGGTTGCCGTTCCAGTCGGCGAAAGCCCCTTGGAACGCGTGGTTGCCGAAAATCCCGGGTTGCTCGATCGACTGGGGGGCGCCGGTGCCGCGAAACGCCGCGGGGCGGTCGGCCGTGATCGCGACGAGCGGGCGACCTTGGTAGTGCGCCTCGATGATGGCGGGCAGCAATTCCGCCGCGGCGGTGCCACTGGTGGTGATGACGGCGCAGGGTTTGGCGGTTTCCATCGTGCGGCCGAGGGCAAAAAAGCCGGCGCTGCGCTCTTCGAAGTGGCGCCAGACGCGGACGAGTCCGGCCGCCTCGGCGCGGGCCAGCGCTTCGAGCAGCGCCGCATTGCGCGCTCCGGCGCAGACGACGAACTCGCTCACACCTGCCTGGAGACAGTTTTTGACCACTTCGACTGCGGGGTACCATGAATTCACGTCGATGTGTTAGCGCAGGCGGGGGAGAATGTCCAAGTCTGTGATCGAGTAAAATTTCTGGATAAAAAATCTCCTGCCTTTAAGATAATCCCATGAAGCCTTTTGAAGAAATCGTCAATTTCATCGCCGAGTCCGCAGGGATGGAGAAATTGGCAGCCTTCAAGCCATCCAGCGCGGCGGAACAACGTGTCCGGTTTCTTTTGGCCAAACAGCAGGATGGTTCTCTCACCCCAAATGAGGCAGAGGAACTTCAACTCTTCGTTCAGCTGGACCACGTCATGAGTTTGGCCAAAGCCCGCTCACGTAACAGTTTCACTGCCGCGTGAGTGTGGTCGTTTCCCCGCGACTGCGCCGTCTCGTCGTCCAGCGGGCGCACGGAGTCTGTGAATACTGTCTGATTCATCAGGAAGACGCGTATTTTTCCTTTCATGTGGATCACATTATTAGTCGTAAACAACGCGGCCCCACGACCGAGGCTAATCTGGCGCTGGCTTGCCTGCGTTGTAATGTGGCTAAAGGTACGGATATCGGAGCCATCGCCGGTCGGCCGCCGCGTCTCGTCCGACTTTTTCACCCGCGCGAGGATGCTTGGGGTGGACATTTTCGCCTTACTTCTGCCCGCATCGTGCCGCTCACCGATATCGCCGAGGCGACCACCCAGCTGTTAGGCCTCAATGCGAGCGACCGCCTGATTCTGCGCCGTGCGCTCATTAAGGCCGGTCGTTATCCATCCGCCGAGGCTCTTGCCTACATGACGGGAGATTCATGACGATTGGAAGAGTTAGACGCGTTTCTTGCATTTTGCTCGGGCAGTTTGGTATTTCATGTCTCTTCCATTTGCATTCATCGGGTTCATCGGCGGTTGAATGAATCCGAATCCCCTTTCCGATTCGGCGCGGATCGTGCTTGGATGGCGCCCGACATGAGCGATTTGGCTAACAACCCCACCCGGGAGCAGCTTCGGCTGGAAGGATTCGATCTGATAGACGAGCGATTGCAGTACTTGCTGCGTTGCTTGGAGGACGCGTTGGTGAGTACCGGCGACAAGGAGTTGCTGCCGTATTTGCCGTGGTCGGGCCGCGAGCCGGAGATCGGCGCGGCGCCGGAAGGTTTGTCGCATCTGTATTCAATCGGATTCCAGCTTTTGAACATGGTCGAGGAGCGGGTGGCTGCTGAAATCCGCCGCGAGCGTGAAACCGCACTGGGTGCGGAGTCGATCCGCGGGCTGTGGCCACAGGCACTGAGGGATTTGAAGGCGATGGGGTTGAGCGCGGAGCAGATTCTGGAAGTGCTGCGCGATGTGCAGGTGGAGCCCGTTCTAACGGCCCACCCGACGGAGGCCAAGCGGTCGAGCATCCGCGAACGCCACCGCGCCTTGTACGTTGAAATGGTGCGCAATGAATTTCCGAAATACACCGCGCGTGAGCGCCGCCGCATCCGCGAGCGGATCGTCACGACCTTGGAAACTCTGTGGCGCACGGCAGAGATTCACTTGGTGCGGCCCGACATCACCAGCGAGCTGCGCAACGCGACCCACTACCTGCGTGACCTGTTCCCGTCGGCGATCAACCGCTTGGATCTGCATTTCACGGAAGCATGGCGCGATGCCGGGTTGCCGCTCGAAATGCTGCGCTCGGCCGGTAATATTCCGCGCCTGACGTTTGGCACCTGGATCGGTGGCGACCGCGATGGTCATCCGCTGGTCACGCCCGAGGTCACTGAGAAGACTTTGGAAACACTCCGCCAATCGGCCTTCAAGTTGCTGCAGCGCGAGCTGTTGGATCTGGCCTCGCAGCTGACGCTTTCCCGCTACCTCACGCCGGTGCCGCATGAGTTGCAGGCGCGGATCGATCAACTTTCCAAGCTGGTGAAAGCCAATGGCAGTGTGACCGAGGTCATGGAGCGCTACGAAGAAGAACCGTGGCGACAAATGGCCTCCTTGATGGCCCTGCGTCTGGGTGAACAGACGCGCGGCATCGATGGCTACCGCAATCCCGCCTGCATGGTCGACGACTTGAACTTGCTTTCGCGGACCCTCGCCGAGGCGGGTTGTCAGCTGCTGGAAGAGGACGCGATCCGACCGCTGCGCCACAAGCTGGAGATGTTCGGGTTTCACCTCGCCGCGCTCGACATTCGTCAGAACTCTGAGTTCCACGACAAGGCGATCAGCCAGTTGTTAGTGGCTGCCGGGGTGGCGGACGGCGCGAACTATGCCGCTTG